>JAUVNV010000239.1 GCA_030599515.1 Acidimicrobiia bacterium | reverse complement strand
TGGTCCGGTTCTGAGCGGCGATCGGCTCCTGCGGTCATGGCGACGGGGATGGGGCGGGCCTGACGGCTTCTGCGACGACTATGCCGCAACTGCCATCGGTCTCTTCGCGCTCTATCAGGCCACGGGGGAGGAACGCTGGTACCGCCATGCCGAGCGACTCACTCACGTGATGATCGATCGGTTCGGTGACGAATCCGGAGGGTTCTTCGCTACGGCCGTTGACGCGGCTCCGCTCATCGCACGGCCCAAGAACGTGCACGACAATCCGACGCCTTCGGACAACGCTCTCGCTGCCGAGGCACTCTCGACCCTTGCCGCCTTCACGGGGAGCGCTGAGGCATACGGTTGGTTCGAGCGCACGGTCGGGAGCGTGGGCCCGAGCCTGTCGACGCAGCCATCGGCGCACGGTCATCTGCTCGGCGTGTGGATCGCCAATCCGGGGCGTGAAGTCGCGATCGTCGGGGATCCCGAGGGCCGGCGACCATTCCTCGATGTGACATGGGGCCGATTCCGTCCGGATGTGGTCGTTGCCGCTGGTGACGGGACAGCGAGCGCGGTTCCACTGCTCGAAGGGCGTCTCGCCTCCGGGCGCGCCCGGGCGTTCGTGTGCCGCGGGTTCGTGTGCGATCTTCCGGCGGAGTCGCCGGAAGACCTCTCGACTCAACTTGATCCGTCCTGATCCGTCTTCACTGCCTCGAGCGTCACGACACGCTGCGGCTCGGCATCCAGGACGGTGATCGATAGGCCATCGAGATCGAACGTCTCGCCCCGATCGGGGATCCGTCCGGCGATACCCACCACGAGGCCACCAACCGTGTGCCAGTCGCCCACCGGCAGCACCACGCCGGTCACCGCTTCGAGTTCTTCGACGTCGGTAGCGGCCTCGAGCCTCCAGCGATCCGTTCCCACTGTTCGTATCGTCGGGCGCAGACTCTCTCCTTCGTCGGACACGCGACCGACAAGCTCTGCAACAACGTCTTCGATCGTCACGATCCCGGCGGTTCCACCGTGTTCGTCAACAGCGACGGCAAGGTGCACGCCACTGCGCTGCATCTCGGCGAGGAGATCGATGACCCGCTTCGTCTCCGGCACGACGAGTTCCGCTGTAGCGACGGAGAGCACGGGAGCGTCCGGCGATTCGGTGACGGCGGCGGCCAGATCGTGGAGGCGGACAACGCCCCGGATGTCGTCGAGATCGCCCTCATACACCGGGAGTCGACGGTGGCCGCTGCGGATCGCGACCTCGAGTGCTTCGCCGATCGTCGAATCCACTCCCACCGCCACGATCTCGGTCCGGGGCGTGAGGATCTCGTCAACGGTCCGATCTCCGAGATCGAACGCGCTCTCCATCAGGTTCCGATCCGTCTCCTCGATGGACCCTTCGGCGGCGGCATCCAGCGCCAATCTCCGTAACTCCTGTTCTGTCACCACCGTCGGCGTGGCGATTCCGGTGCCGGGTGCCTGGAGATCCGCGAACGCCACCAGCACGCTCACGACAGGCCGGAGCACCCATACGAGACCAGCCACGAGACGAGTCGTTGCCCGTGCGACGCGGTATGGATGGCGTACCGCATAGGTCTTGGGTATCGCTTCGGCGTAGACGAACAGCACGACGGTCAGAGCGATGGAGGCGAGCGTGACCCCGAGGTTGCCGAAGTGGCGGCTGGAGAGCATCCCCACGACCGTCGCCGCCCCGATCTGAACGAGCAGCACCGTCAGCAAGACGGTATTCAGCACGCGGGGGAGATCATCGAGGAGCCCGAGGAGCCTTATGGAGCGGTGGTCGCCGTCGGCGGCCTGCACCTCGACACGTACGCGCTGGACTCGGAGCAGTGATGCCTCGGCTGCGCCCAGCACAACGGCGGCTGCAAGGAGGACCAGCAAGATGGAAACGAGCGCGAAATCGATCCCGGTCATGTGCCAAGTCTCGCGCATTCGGTAGCGTGAGGGGATGAGACTGGCAAGAATGATCGGCGTTGGTCTCGTCGTCGCGGTTCTCGCCATCGGAGGTTTGTGGATGCTTCAGGATCGGCTCATCTACTTCCCCGGTCCAGACCCCGGGCCGGCTCCGGTTCCGTGGGTAGAACACAGCGTCGAGACGGAAGATGGCATTGAGCTCTCGGCATGGGTCCGCGTTGATGATGGCGCCGTCGACCGTCCTCTCGTGATCGTGTTCCCCGGGAACGCGGGGAATCGCGCCGGGCGAGTACCGCTCGGGAATCAGCTGGCGAGCGCGGGCTACGGAGTCATCCTCGGGGAGTACCGCGGGTATGGCGGCAACCCGGGGTCACCGAGTGAGGAGGGGCTGATCGCCGACGCTGTGGCCATCGGCGAACTCGCGCGTCGTCTCGGTTTGGGTGAAGCGGGGGTCGTCTACTTCGGGGAGTCGCTCGGCGCAGCCGTCGCCATCGGCGCGGCGTCCTTGGAGCCGCCGGATGCTCTCGTGCTCGGATCCCCGTTCACCTCACTGGTCGACGTCGGACGCCACCACTACCCATGGCTCCCGATCGCTGCACTCGTTCGCGATCGATACGCGTCCCTCGAGAGGATCGAGCGCGGCGAGATCGACGGTGTGCCAGCACTCGTCATCGGCGGCACGGAGGATCGAACAGTCCCGATCGTGCAGAGCCGAAGGATCGCTGAGTCCCTCGGCGTTCCGATCCATGAAGTGGCGGGGGCCGACCACAACGACCCGTCGATCCGTTCATCTCCGTCGATGGTGGGGGTCGTGTCGGAGTTCATCGACTCAGTCGTGGGCGAATGAGCCCTACCGGTACTCAGCCACTCGGCCACTCAGCTAGTCACAGGCTCAGATCCGGCAGTGTGCCCTTCTCGTTGTGCTCGAAGATGAGGGCCGTTTCGATGTGGTCGACCTCGCGCATCGTCGTGAAACCGCTGACGGCGAGATGACGAAGATGGTCGGCGTCACGAACGACGACGCGGATCAGGAAGTCGTTCGGACCGGTGACGTGTGACAGGCTGATGACTTCGGGAAGGGCCGTCGCATGGCGTTCGAACGCTTCGACTTCCTCCGCGGAGTGTCGCCGCAGTCGAACCGCGATCATCGCCTGGAGTCCGATTCCCAGGACCCGTGGGTCGACGGCGGCGTGGAACCCGGAGAACACGCCACCGGTCTCGAGACGGCGCATGCGTTCCGAGCACGTGGACGGAGCGATGCCGGCCCCGGCTGCCAGCTCCTTGTTGGAGAGCCGCGCATTGTCCTGCAGGAGGGCGATGATGGCGCGATCTGTACGGTCGAGAAGCGGCAGGTCGGCCATTCGACGAATCCTCTCCGGATCGGGTAGCAATTTCTAGCACGATACCCCACAATACTGTCATCGACAGGTCGTCTGTACGGGGAACGTCTCGTAGGGACGTACAGCGCACGGAAGGAAGCACAGTGCGGGACGAGTACGACGACACCATTGCAGGGAAGAGACTCTCACCCGAGAGTCTCATGATGAGCTACGGCTACCGGCCCGAATGGTCGGAGGGAGCGATCAAGAGCCCGATCTTCCAGACCTCGACCTTCGTCTTCCAGTCCGCCGCCGAAGGGAAACGATTCTTTGCCCTCGCTGAAGGGTCCGTCGAAGCCGACGAAGGGGAGCAGCCCGGCCTCATCTACAGCCGGCTGAACAACCCCGATTTGGAGATCCTCGAGAATCGTCTCACGCTCTGGGACGGCGCGGACCGCGGGCTTGTGTTCGCGTCCGGGATGGCTG
>JAUVNV010000017.1 GCA_030599515.1 Acidimicrobiia bacterium | reverse complement strand
CGGTGCATGCGGCCGTGCGGTTGTTGCGCTCGGCCACCCTCGGCGAGGCCTACGCCGACGCGTGGGCGGAGTGGTCTGAGTCCGACGATGCCGCACTATGGGACCGCCCGTCCGACGACGGTCTGGGCGTCGGCTGATGCTCCGGGGAGAGATTCGGGTTGTCGATCTCGACCCTGCGCACGCCGGAGAGGCGGGCAAGCGCCGGCCCGCCGTGATCGTATCCAACGATGGTGCGAACGCTACCGCAGGGAGACTGGGCCGCGGTGTCGTGACGGTCGTGCCCGTGACGTTGAACACGGAGCGGGTGTATCCCTTCCAGGTGCTCCTCCCGGCACGAGAATCGGGGCTTGCGACCGATTCGAAGGTCCAGGCCGAACAGGTTCGCTCGGTCTCCGCTGATCGGGTGGCCGAACGGATCGGGACCGTGCCATCTTCCCTGATGCTCAAAGTCGACGAGGCGCTCCGACTCCACGTGGCGTTGTAGCACGGGCCACCTCGCCGGCAGCGTCGTTACCCCGACCGCAAGTTGATCGGCTGCGAATCCTGGTTCTCCGATCGCCGTACTTCCCCGATCGTGGTCCGGAAGTTGCACGCGTTGAGTAGGGTCGAGGAGGTCGGATCGGCACCGGTGAAACACAGAGCAGTGTTCCGGGTGTCGTGATAATCCCATCGACCCGGAGGAGCGCCGTGGAACTTGGAGCATTCTCGATCAGTCTCGCCGTCAAGGACGTGGCCTCGTCGCGAGACTTCTACTCGAAGTTGGGATTCGAGATGGTCGCAGGCGACGGCGAGATGTGGACGATCATGGCGAACGGACCGATCGTCATCGGTCTCTTCCAGGGGATGTTCGAGTCGAACATCCTGACCTTCAACCCCGGCTGGGTCGGCCTCGGGGAAGCGGTCGACGAGTTCACCGATGTCCGGCAGCTGAGCAGGCAGTTGCAGGCGATGGGGATCGAGACGGTCGACGACACGACCGGTGAGACACCGGGCGGTCCGGCGAGTTTCATGGTCACCGATCCGGACGGCAACGCCATCCTCTTCGACCAACACGTCTAGACGGAGCTCGCTCGATCGGTGAAGATGGCAGAGAACGGTTCTGTAGGAGGTAGCCATGTGGAAGCGAATCGGACAGGTCGTCGGCGGTGTGTTGGTTGCACTCGTCGCACTCTCGGTCGCGTTCTTGGCGGGGATGCGGGCGAAGTACCCGCCCCTACTCAACGCCGTCCGACGGATGAACCGCTCCGTGTGGAACCCGCGAGCGCTTGAGACCGCCGGACAGTCCGGTGCGATGGCGTCGGTGATTCGACACGTCGGCCGCAGATCCGGCACCGCCTACGAGACCCCGATCGGTCCCGTCATGACCGACGACGGATTCGTCGTCCCACTGCCGTACGGGACGACGCCGGACTGGCTGAAGAACGTGCTGGCGGCGGGAACGGCGGTCATCGTCCATGACGGCGCCACCTACCGGGTGGACCGTCCTGAGGTGATCCGCGCGGCCGACGCCTTCGTCTTCGTACCACGCAGCGAGCAACGGGCTCTGCGTCTGTTCGGTGTCGATGAGTTCCTCCGGGTTCGACTGGCGGAGATGCTCGAAGGGGCCGCTGAACCGGTGTGACCGACTCTGCTGTTGGGCACCGGTTTGCAACCATGGAGGCCATGACGGATCACGAGGCGATGAGGGCGAAGGTCACCGGCCTGGTTCAGGGTGTCGGCTACCGCTACACGGCGGCTCACACGGCCGAACGACTCGGCCTGGTGGGCTGGGTCCGCAACGCTCCGGATGGATCGGTCGAGACGTGGGCGCAGGGCGACCCAGGGGTGCTGGACCAGTTCGTCGTGTTCCTGAAGCAGGGGCCGCGATCGGCCCGGGTCCGATCCGTCGATGTCTTCCCGGTTGAACCCGACCTGTCGATGCGTGGCTTCACCGTCCGCTCTTGACGTTTAGACGTTGTTCTCTACCAATGTGGTGTGAAACGTATAGACGTAAAGAGCGAAGCAGTCCATCCGTTGGCGACCCACGGCCGCGTGACCAGCGGTCAACTCGCCGCTGAGGCCGGCGTCTCGCGTCAGACGGCGCACGCCGTCCTCTCGCGACTCGTCGCCGAAAGGGTCGCTGAGGCTGCGGAAGCCGGTCGCGGTGCGCACTACGTGTCCGTCGGATCTCGTTCGTTCCGGTGGGATGTCCGTGGCCTCGAGGAGCATTGGGTATGGAGTGATCTCGACGAGGAGAGCATCCTTGGAGACCTGCAAGGCTCTGCCCGATCAGTCCTCCAGTACGCGGTCTCCGAGATGGTCAACAACGTCATAGACCACTCGGGGTCCAACACACTCACCGTGCGCGTCGGCGTGCTCGATGACGACCTCACCGTATCGATCGAGGACGTTGGAATCGGTGCACTCGAGAAGATCAGGGAGGCGAAAGACTTCGAGTCGCACTTCGACGCGCTGGGCCAACTGCCGAAAGGCAAGCTGACGACCGATCCCGAGCGGCACACCGGAGATGGGATCTTCTTCACCTCGAAGGTGGTCGACCGGTTCATCCTGGCCGCTAACGGCATCGAGTGGACCGTCGACAATGTGAAGGGCGACGTTGCCGTCGGTGTTCCTCGCACGATGCGAGGCACGACGATCGGTCTGACCCATGCCACGACGAGCCATCGGACGATTGAATCGGTGTTCGAGGCCTACACGACCGGCTTCGACTTCGACACGACACGCACGGTTGTCAAGCTGTTCGAGCACGGAGATACGTTCGTGTCACGATCCGAGGCACGCCGTATCACGGAAGGACTCGAGCAGTTCCGCATCGTCGTCGTCGACTTCACAGGCATCGACCGAGTGGGCCAGGGATTCGTCGATGAGCTCTTCCGGGTGTGGGCGTCGGGCCACGGTGCCGTAACCCTTGAACCGGTGAACATGAACCCCGCCGTCGAGTTCATGGTGCACCGGGGCCTCCCGCATACCGATTCCCGCTAGCGGACCGAGAAGACAGTTCAGGTTGGCAATCCCCGCACGATCTGCGACACCTCGGTTCCCAGCAGCTCGATCGACGCAAGGGCCTTGCCGTGTGGGACTGCCCCTGCGGTGTGCAGCATGAACCTTCCGATGCCGAGGATCTCCTTCCAGCGGAGGATCTTCGCGGCGACCGTCTCCGGATCGCCGAGCACCAGGGACCCGTCGGGGCTTCGCATCCAGTCGAACTGCTCCCTGGTCATCGGTGACCATCCACGCTCGCGTCCGATGCGGTTCATCGTGGCGGTGAACGACGCGTAGACGTCGGCGGCGGCCTGTTCGTTCGTCTCGGCGATGTGGCCGAGGCCGTGGACCGCAAGTGGCAGCGTTTCGGGGTCGAAGCCCGAGTCCTCGAGGGTCCGGCGATAGAGGGTTGCCAGGGTTCGGAACCGGGCGGGATCTCCGCCGATGATCGCCAACGCCACTCGGAGCCCGAGTTTGGCTGCACGGACGATCGACGCCGGCGTGCCCCCGACGCCGACCCAGATCGGGAGGGGATCCTGGTGCGGTCGCGGGTAGATCGCCTGGTCGTCGAGAGGGGATCGGAACCGACCCCGCCAGGTGACCCGTTCGTTGTCTCGTATCTTGACGAGCAGGTCGAGTTTCTCGGCGAAGAGCTCGTTGTAGTCATCGAGGGAGTAGCCGAACAGGGGGAACGACTCGATGAACGATCCCCGCCCGACGAGGAGCTCGGCCCGTCCCGAGGAGATGAGGTCGAGGGTTGCGAAGTCCTGGAAGGTGCGCACCGGATCGGCGGAGCTGAGCACGATGACGGCGGAACTGAGCCGGATCCGTTCGGTTCGGCCCGCCGCGGCGGCGAGCGTGATCGCCGGGGCGGAGGCGGCCATGTCGACGCGATGGTGCTCACCGAGTCCGTAGACGTCGAGGCCGTATTGGTCGGCCGTCTCGATCTCGTCGATGACGTTGCGGAGGCGCTCTCCGTGGCCGATGACTTTGCCTCCCACGGGCTCGGGTGGCGCTTCGGCGAAACTCGTGAGTCCGAGTTCGAACATGGGGTCTCCTTCTGGTGTCCGACGGCGGGCCATCGTTGCAACATTGCGCCGCGTCCGGTTCTTCCGATCGATGCAGCAACCGAGCGTGGTGGTGTCGGTGGCGTGAGCGTGTCGGCCTACGGCACGCCGATCTCGATCCGGATCGTGGATACGCGCCTCGTCGTCCGTCCGGCGGGGTACGGCAGTCAGGGTGTGGCGTAGAGGTCGACGTGGTTGCCGTCGGGGTCGGCGACCGTGGCGTACCGCTGACCCCAGAACGCGTCAAACGGTTCCCGTACGGCGTCGTGGCCGGCGGCGACGAGCTGCGCGAAGGCGACATCGACGCCGGCGGGGGTGTCGTACTCGACGGCGAGGGTGATGCGGTCGTTGCCGGTCGGCCGGGTGTAGTTGTCGATGAACGATGCCATGACCGCTTCGGAGTCGAGCATGAGGCGGATCCCGCCGCCCAGGTCCGTGTCGTAGTGGCCGGTGTCGGGATCGAATTCGGGGAGATCGACGCCGAGCATCCGGTAGAAGGCGAGCGACGCGGCGACGTCGCTGCAGGCGATTCCGATCGCATTGAGTTCCATGCCCCGATGCTACCCGGGGCGTGCCGATGGAGCCCGGCGTCGCCGGGAGCCTTGGTGGCATCTCGGTCGTGCGCGCCGTTTCCTCCTCCGGTCGTCGGATGATGAACTGGCCTCAGGTCGTCGCCCACGCGAAACGTCTGGGACCGGACTGCTTCATGGCCACCGTCCGCCCCGACGGGCAACCGCATCTCGCCGTGGTTTCGCCGGGCTTCGTCGAAGATCTGCTCGTGATGGCCACGTTTGAGACGTCAGTCAAGACTCGGAACCTCCGTGCCGGCAGCGGTGTCATGCTGCACTGGGTCGTGCGGGAGGAGACCGAAAACGACATGCTCCTCGTCCGCGGCGAGCCGCGCCTCGTCGACCAGCGCCGACGTCGCCGCGCCCTGTGGGAGATGGAGTGTGTGCCCTACGACCTCACCGACTGGTATCGGGGCTTCGACGACCCTGTCCTGGTGTGGGTCGAGAATGCACCGACCTACGCGTCGTTCCATCGGAATGCAGGCGCCGACGGCAGCGAGGTGTGGCGTCCCTGACGCCTGTCGGCGTCCCGTCGGCAGGGGGGGATTCGCCGGCGACGACCGGTCGGGAGCCGGCGTTGGGACTCCGCAGACCCGGATGCGCGGGTCTGTCAGTCTGATTTGGCCCCCATCGTGGCGTGGCGATTCCTGTGGACTTGACCGGGTCCGCCGCTCCGCGACGCATCAGCTCCGCCGTCACGCCCGCCCGGAAATGGGCGGCTGCTCATCACGCCGATCGGACCCCGAATGGATGGGAGGTGTCGGCTGCGCGGCAGCCGAAACCTCCCATCACGCAAGACCGTCGGGCAAGACTCAGCCAGAGGGATACGGCATCATCCCGTTGGGAATGAACTCCAGGTCCGGCCCCGGAGTCACTTTGTGCCCGTATTGGGGCATTGGTCCACCGTCGAGATCGAACGTTGCTACCGCAGTGTGCCGGAGCCAGACGACCTTGGTCGGGTGCTCCTCTTTCGATTCGTCGGCGGATACCAGTTCGTGGTAGTGCGTGTAGCCGCGGCTTGCATAGGACTCAGCCTTCTCCGGGCTCCACGTGTCGATGATGCCGTGCACCACGTACAGGAGTTCCCCGTCCGGGGCATCCGACGACCACCACTGTGGCATGCCGAACGGGCCGGTGTTGAAATGCTTACCAACGACCTGATTGGGGCCTGCCTGTCGCCAGTAGTGCCCTGGGATGTCCGTCGCCCCACCGGGTCCATCGGGGACACCCGCCATGTAGTAGTCGTATCCGTCGACATCGATCACCGGCGCATGCGTGAATCCGCCCGGTCCGCCTGATGCGGCCTGGGCGACCGGAACGAGTGCCACGATGGCGATGGCCACCATCAATAGCAAGGTCGCGAGTTTCGTCTTCATCAAGAACCTTCCTTCGTTGGGTGCGGGAAGATACGAGCGACTGACATCCCCGCATAGTCGACTGTCCAACATCCGACCATTGAAGACCGCGGCCTTCTCGCCGTCGCCGCTGCCGGGAGCGGGATACGTCCCAGCGCCGGTGCGCTCCTCGTCAAGGCCGGGTCTAGTCACACCATGACCATCGACAACCCTTCTCGACGAACCGTCCTCCACCGGCCATGCTGGCTCCAGAAATGGAAGGCATGGACACACAACACGCAACCGGTTACACCTGTCGCATGTGCGGAGGCGTCGCCGTCGTCGACATCGACGGTGGTTACCTCTGCGCCGAACACGCCATCGAGGCGATGATCACGGTCGACCTCCGGGCAGGGGAACCGACCGTCACCTTCGCGACAGGCTGATAGCAGCGCAGTCGTCGCGTACTACGCCTGGTGCATGGCGAGCATCACGATCGGGGACGCTCCGGATCGGCTGAGCAAGGGCGCCGGACGGTATCCCCAACCCGTCGCCTTGCTCGCGCGGCTCGGTGTGGACGTCGATCACGAGGGTCGGGGCCTCGGTGCCGGGATGTTGCAGGATGTCGTCACCCGGACGGCCGAACTCGGAATCGAGATCGGCTGTCGAGGGCTGCTCGTGCACGCCGAGTCGGCTGAAGCTCGCAGCTTCTACCTTCACCTGATCCCCGAGTTCGAGCCGTCCCCCACCGACGATCTGCACCTGGTCCTGTTGATCAAAGACATCCTGAGGACGCTCCGCAGCTGATCGCTGGATCGACTCGACCCGTTCGCGGGGCCGCGACCGGTCGGACAGCATCGAAGTCGATCCCTGTGACGATTGCGACGGGTCTCGGGCACCCCTCCCGAGTTGTCGCTCACAAACGCCACCACCGGCCTGTGTGACCGTTCGGTTACGTTGTACGCCGATCGTCTCCCAATCCTCGATAGTCGCCTGCTAATGCTATCGAACGGTTACAAACAGGGTTCCATCTCGAGCAGATTTGAGTACCATGTCCCTCATGGCATCGAACGGTTACATGGATGTGGTCGGCAGGCAGGTTCGTGCTCGTCGCAAGGCGCTGCGAATCAACCAACAAACGCTCGCAGATCTCGCGGGAGTGTCCCGCAAGTCCGTCTCCGAGATCGAACGAGGCAAAGCAACCGTCCGGATGGATGTGCTCGTTGCTGTGCTTGGCGCCCTCGGTTTGACCCTTGAGGTTCGTGATGCTCGCTGATGTGTACAAGGCGGGCGTGCCGGCGGCTACGTTGGAACGGTTCGATGACCGGGTCGAGTTCCGGTATCTGGACGACTACGGCGGTGAGCCGGTCGCTTCGACGTTGCCGGTGTCGTCAGAGCCGGTCGTGGCGCCGGCGAGACAGCTACCGCCATTCTTCACCGGTCTCCTGCCGGAAGGTCGACGACTGACCGCTCTGCGACGCGTGCTCAAGGTATCTGCCGATGACGAACTGTCCCAGTTGCTTGCTGTCGGGGGAGACACGATTGGGGATGTCCAGATCGTTCCTCACGGTGCTGCACCGGAGCGTCCTGCACCGCTTGTTGAGGAACGACCCTGGATGGAGACCGATCTGGACGCTCTGTTCGAGCGATCCGTGGCCGTGGCGCCCGATGCACGGTTCGATCGTGTAGCGATTCCGGGAGTACAACCGAAGATGTCGGGCAGGGTGTCGGGGAAGATGATCTCGTTTCCACAGCGAACCGCGACGGGTTTCGTGATCGTGAAGCTGAACGCACCCGAGTACCCGCACCTGATAGCGAACGAACACCAGATGCTGGGCGCTGCGCAGACGTCCGGCGGGTTCACGGTTCCGCACCATGAGATCGTTACCGACGGTGCCGGGATGTCGGGTCTTGTTGTGGAGAGGTTCGACCGTGTCATGGCGGACGACGGCGTCGTTGCGCTCCCCGTTGAGGACGGCTGTCAGGTCCTCGGGAGATACCCGGCGGACAGGTACGACCTCGACACGGTCGACGTCATCGCCGGGCTTGCAGACCGGTGCTCAGCACCACCGGTTGCGAGATTGGAGCTGCTCAAACGATTCGTGCTGTCGTACTTGGCCTGCGATGGCGATCTCCACGCCCGCAATCTGGCGATATACCGCAGCCAGGACGGTCTGTGGCGCCCGACCCCCGTGTACGACCTGGTGTCAACGTGTCCGTACGGCGACATGACACTCGCCGCACCGTTCGGTGGAAATCGCAACGTCCGGGACCTTGGTCAACGCCGATTCCTCGAAGCGGTTGAGCCTCTGGGTCTTCCGATCAAAGCTGTTGAGGCAATGCTGCACAGGACCGTGGAGCCGGTCGCCACAGCGGTTCTTGACGCGCTCGACGGATCGCCGTTCGAGGCGTTCTCTGACATCCCGAAGGTTCGCCGAGTTGTGCAGCGGCGGGCAGGACTACTCGCCGGGACAGAGGCGTCTGATCCCTCCGAGTGACGGACCACGGACACGGGTGCAAACACGGTTTCCGTCACACCCATGCCTACGAGCTGAAGCGTCTTTCCATGGCCCTTCCTCTGGCAGCCAATCGATGCGCTTTCCTGATCAACCGTCGTGTGCTTCTGCGGCGATCTTGAGCAGGGCGCATAGGTGATACCGATATGAGCGGGCATTCTTCGCCCATCGATGCGTTGCCAATTCACGCGGTGTGGGGTTCGGTGCGCTCCGGCGTACCGCGTTCCGCCCAGAGAGCGAGGGCCAAGGCGATCGATCCGTAGACGACAAACCCGATCGTCAGGGGTAGGACCGTGCCGTTGAAGGTCTGATCGAGGAGGAAACCCAACACGGCGCCACCGGTGATCGAGATGGTGCCGATCACGGCCGCAGCCATGCCCGCGAGCGCGCCCATTGGCTGCATGGCGAGCGTGTTGAGATTCGGAATCAACACGGCGTAGGCCCCAAGGGTCACGGCGAGTGCGACTACGAGAATCGGGAACGGCGGCACGCCATCGGTGAACCATCCAAGGACAACGAGCCCGATGGAGAGGCTAATGAAGAGCACCAGCCCCGACCTGACAAGTGAGGCGACCCCAAATCGGCCAACGAGCCACGCGTTCGAGAGTATCGCGACGCCCATCACCGCCGCGGTAGCGCCAAAGATGAGGGGGAACAGCGACCGCCGATCGTAGATCTCGGAGATGATGAGTTCCGACGTGGAGAGGTAGGAGATGAACGCACCGAAGCCGAACACCATCGACAGGGTGTACCCGATCGTGACCCGATTGGTAACCACCCGCTTCATTGCTTGGGCAATCGCTGTTGGCCTGAACTCCATCCGGTTCGCGGGATTCAACGTCTCAGGTAGCCGGAGTGTCCATGCTGCGAGGACAACGCCGAAGAGGGCAACGGCAACGAACAGTGCACGCCACGACCCAAACTCGAGAATGGCCGCTCCGATGCTCGGGGCGAGGACAGGAACGATGATGAACACGGCCATGATGAAGGACATCGCGCGGGCCATGCGTTCCCCCTCGAACAGGTCGCGAACGACCGAGACGCTGACCACTCGTGGTCCCGCAGCTCCGATGCCCCAGACGAACCGGCTCGCGATCACCAATCCGAGCGTCGGCGCGACCGCAGCCGCGAGAGCGCCGAAGACATAGATCGCGAGTCCGACATACAGCGTGGGCTTGCGACCGAAGCGGTCAGCAAGGGGCCCGTACGCGAGCTGAGCCACAGCCATACCAAGGAAGAAGGCGGTAACTGTCGCACCGATCTGTGTTGAATCTGCGGCCAATCCGAAGTCGTCTCGCATCCGCCCGAACGCGGGGAGCATGATGTCGATCGAGATTGCCGAGCATGCCATAAGCATTGAGAGCATGAAGGTGAACTCGGCGGGGCGCAGTCCCGCGGGACGTGCACGATGGGGCGATGAAACGGTCATGTCTTCGATGGCTCCGGGAGAGTCGGTCAACGCAGGTTACGGCCGACCTGTCGGGCACTCCCAAAGCGCACACCGCTCGTGCGTATCCCATAACGTGGAGGCCAATTGCCTCACACCTACGTCGGAACACGCATAGGTGCCTATGGACAGCGCGCATGTGACCTTCGGCTCCTAGCCCTGCCGTGGCCGTTCGATGACACTCTCAGATGGAGCTCGTCATGAGAATGCCCGATCAGGATTCCCCAACGTCGGTGTTGGCGTTTGCCATCGGGATGATCACGGGGATGGCGATCGGGTTCGTGTTGTGGGTCGCTATGGACAACTTCGTGTTGTTCCCAGCCTTTGTCGGGGTGGGTCTCGTACTGGGGATGGTGCTCCAATCCGCAGTCGATCGCCGAAACCACGACTAGACCCCCACCCATCTCGGCACCTATGCCTGTTGGATCGAGAACGTGTCCAACGTCGTTGCCGCCCGCGTAAGCTGGAGAGGAGTCCCGTAGGAGAGCCCATGCAGACCCGTCCGCTTCCTGAGATCCCCGATGCTCGCTCTCCGGCCGGGGCGGAGATCCGCTACCTGATCGATGGCGCAACCGGCAACATGTTCCATTCCACCGTTCCGCCGGGCCAGGTGAACCGGGCGGGGGCCGGGGCCTTCAACCTGATGCCGTGCATGAGGCCGGTGGTTCGATCCGGGCCGGCTCAAGACATGTTGACAAGTGATTCCAACTCCTCAAGTCGAGCCTGCTCCCAGACGGCCCCCAGAGATTCAAGAGCCGGGCGAATCGCGCTGAGCTTCGTGCTCGCTTCGTCGAATCTGTCGGCAGTTAGTAGCGCGTCGACGAGATCGAGTGCCGCGCGAATCTGATCCCATTTCGCTCCGAGATCGCTGAAACCGTCCACGGCAGCAGCGAGGACGACAGCCGCCCGCCCGGCGCTACCGGATGCCAACAGCCACCTTCCTTCGAGAGCGGCGGCGGCATGAGGCAGCGCCTCGAGTCCCATGTGTCGGGCGTAGTCGCGTGCTTCTGCAAGAAGATCATCGACCTCATTCCACGACCCCATCGCTCCGATGACTTCACACCGTGCGTGGAGGAGCAATCCCATGCGCGTGCCGCGCCGCCACCTTGTCTCGGTGAGCAGCCGTAGCGCCTCTTCTCCCCTACCGCGGCGTGCGAGCATCGGCGAGACGTATGAAGCCCACTGGGCGAGGGGTGTGGTGTCGCGATCGCGAGGCTCGGCATTCTCATGCAGAGCCCCGAGCAACGCGAGGATTCGATCAGCGGCTTCCACGTCACCGCGCGCATCCGACACCGCAGCCGCCACCGCAAACAGCGGTGACACGAAGTTGGGCGGCTCGTCGAACCGGTCCCCGAGTAGCTCGCGCCCGATCTCGAGATCGGCGAGAACCCCACTCCAATCACCGAGTCGATATCGCGAAACACCTTTCCACGTCAAGCAATGCAGGGCGGCGCTCGCAACTTCGTTCTTCGTCTGATTGAATCCGATATCGGCGTAGCGGTAGGCGTCGCGATACCGCCCTGTGTGGAAGTTCGTCCACCCGCCCATCGCATAGATATCCGCCCTCTCCCACAGATCGTCGATGTGGGGAGCAAGTTCGAGACGGCGTTCGGTGACCTTTCGCGCCCTACCGTATCGCCCTACGGGGATGTCGTTGGCGGCCACTCCGTCGAGGGCTCCTGATTCCAGATCCGGGCGGCCGAGACGCGCTGCCATCTCGGCAGCCTCGGTTCCAGCGCGCAAAGATTCCTCGGCGGAGACAATCGATTCCGCCCGCCGCGTCACCGACCGCGGGAACGCGTGCTGCCAGAAAGCCTTCAATGTGAGAAGACGCGCGTTCTCAACCGAGTCGCCTTCCCCGGAGTGACTGAATCCGAGATCTAGGTATCGCGAGACCGTTTCCTCCGAAGGAACGGATTGCATTGCACCCGGCCACCGGATTGGTGTCTCTAGCGCCCGAGCGCACAGTCGAGCGATCTCGTGATGGTCGTTCGGTCTCACTTCGAGCAGCAGATCGATCGAGCGCCGGAGGTGCATCCACGCCTCATCTCCCTCGTACCCGAAGAAATGCGCCAATCCCAACGCCTCTTCCGCCCGCTGCTCCTCCTCCGCTGTCGTTGCCAACTCCAGGGCCTCACGAGCTTGTCGCTTCGCTTTGTCGAGCGCCGTTTTGCGCGTCGACTCGTCGGAAGCCTGCACAAGTGCCTCGAATGCCCTCTTCCGGCTGGCTTCGACATCCCGTGGGGAAGCACTGCCGTCCGCCGCGGCGCCCTGATGCGCCCGATACAAGTGGTAGGCGAGAACGTCGATCACCTCACTGCGTCGATCCGCTGCGGTCTTCTCGATCCACTCCGCTGCCCGACTGTGGAGTGACGTCCTCTCCTTTCGCCCGAGACTCTCATACGCGACGTCGCGAGTGAGTCCATGTTTGAACTGGTACTCGCGCTCCTCGCCCAATGCGGAACCGAAGCGGGCGTCTACCAACTCCCGGTCTTCTAGACGATCCAGGACATCAGCCACCTCGTCCGGAGGCGCAGTGAGCAGCGTGCCGAGAACACCCGTCCAGAAGACTCTCCCGACGACCGCCGCGCACCGCAGCGCCCGCTTCTCATCGGACGCCAACAGATCGATACGAGCAGCAAGAACGGCCTGCACGGTGTCCGGAATATCGACCTCTCCGATCTCGACCGCAGTACGCCAGACCCCCTCTACCTGAACGATGCTTCCCCCGTCCGCCAATCGGCGGAGAATCTCCTCGATGAAGAACGGATTCCCCTCGGCTCGATTCATGATGTCACGCCGCAAGCCTTCCGGGAGATCGCTGGTCACAAGCACGAGATCGAGAAGCATGCTCGATTCCGCCGCAGTCAACGGGTCGAGCAAGAGGCTGGAGAACCGCCTCCGCCCCCCACCCCATCCCGCACGGAGATCGGTCAGCTCCGGTCGGGTCGGGCAGAGGAACAGGGCCGGACCGACAATTCGGTCTTCGAGCTCCTCGAGCAGATCGAGGAGAACGGGATCAGCCCAGTGGATGTCTTCGACAATCACGACGATCGGTGAACGCAGGGCCATCGCCGCGAAGAACGAACGCCAGGCACCAACGATCTCTGCCCGGATCTGGTGAGGCGACAGCTCGCGAGAATCGAGAGCTGGGTCGTTGATGCCCGAAGCGAACGCGAGGACGGCTGCAACGCGCTCCTGATCGGCGCCACGTTCTGAGATCAGAAGCTCCTCGACGGTCTTGTGGATCTTGGTCAGTTTGACATCCGGCGGGTCGTCACCCAGCACACCGGCCTGCGCCCTGAGGATTTGGATCATCGCTCCATAGGCAAGATCCTCACCATATGGAAAGCACCTTCCCTGCAAGACGGTCGGGACTGGTTGGAAGGTCTCGAGAGAAGCCACGAATTCATCAACGAGCCGGGTCTTTCCCAGACCCGCGGCGCCGTAGATGGTGACAAGATGAGGTTGGCCGTCGAGCACGACGCGTTCGAATAGGGTCATCAGCAGGGCTCGCTCGTTGCTACGGCCCACGAGTTGTGCACTTGTCAGCGAGTGGCGTGACCGATCGGACCCGATCGATTCGGCGAGTTCGAAGACGTGAACGGGCTGTTCACGGCCGCGAAGCTGCAGCATCCCCAGGTCTTCGAAGCTGAACCCCTGGCTCGATCTCACGGTCCGCTCCGACACGACGATCTGGCCCGGTCGCGCCGACTGCTCAAGGCGGGCGGCGACATTCAGCACATCGCCGTGCAGCGGTCCATCAATCGGAACGCCGGGACTGACAAGCAGTTCACCGGTGTTGATCCCGATCCTCATTTCGAGGCCCAAACCGTGACTGGCTGCGAGTGACCCGTTCAGTTCTTCCAGACGTGCCCTCATCTTCAGAGCACAGCGCAGCGCCCGAATCGGGTCATCGTCATGTGCGACAGGAACGCCGAACAACGCCATGATGGCGTCGCCAATGTACTTCCCAACCGTGCCGCCGAGGTTGCGGATCTCCTCAGTCATCGCATCAAAGAACGCGCCGAGCACCTCCTTGAGACTCTCGGGATCGAGTCGTTCTCCGAGTCCGGTGGCGCCCTTGACGTCCACGAACAGCACCGTCGCAAGTTTCCGCTCGGGTCCCCTGTCCACGACAGTCAGCGGCGCCCCACATGATGGGCAGTAGTCGGCATCTGCGGGACGCGGCGCACCGCACGACGAACACACCAACGGCAACCGATCTCCACACTCGAGGCAGAACCTGGCTCGCTCTGGATTAACCGCACCGCAGGCGGCGCACGTGCGCTGCATGCCGCCGAGTCTACAGATGCCCATCCGGACCCATAGAGTGCATCATCGGGCGACGATTCGCTGTTCACATCATCGACGAAGCCCTGCGCCTGGGGTTCACCGGTATGCAGTTCAACGCCGTTGTGGCAACAAATACGGGAGCGATAACTCTGTGGGAGTCCATGGGGTTCGACATCGTGGGAACCGTCCCGGATGCCTTCCGGCATTCCACCGAAGGACCGACCGCCATCCACATCATGTACCGCGGCCTCTAGACGCTACCCAGCCTGATGCGGCGCAAACATAGGTGCCGTTACGGGCGGTCGGGACTCCCATGCGGGGTCACCTGGAGGGAGAGTGCGGCGAAGAGATTCTCAGAATCGTCGGTGCCGATGCGAAACACCTTGCCAGATGTGAACTCCAGCTCGACCGCATCGAGGCCCCACACGTTGTACATCCACCCCCCGGAGATCTTGCGGATTCCCCATCCTTGTATCCACCTGTTTCGCACCTCACGGATGGCCGTCACATCCTCCAACATGATCTCCCGGTGCGGCCAGCCGAAGAGAAACGCAGCAAGAACCTGTCCAGCGTTCACCGTGACCTCCAGGCGACTGAACATGAGAACAACGCCGAGCAGTGCGGTCCCGAACCCGACCATACCGACTGTGGATACGGTCGACATTTCGCTGCCGGTGGCCGTGACCGAAACAGCGACTACCGCACACACCAAGAAGGTGGGCGCCAAGAAGAACCCCCACTGCGTGTGCCGATACTCCATACCGTCAGTATGTCACACGGTTGACAGGACCGTTCGGGTACACATAGAGGCTTCGATATGGGCGGCGTGGATATGCATTTGGTTCGTGGAAGCAACGACGGAGCCTCTCCTGTGCCGCTAGCCGTGAACCTCAGATATCCCTGCTTTCAGCGGAGCCTGGTTTCCAGCGTGTTGACTCGCTCAGTGAGGCTGGCGATGGTCTTCTTCTGGTCATACCAGAGGTATCCGAGAGTCGCTGACCCTGCCACTGCGAATGCAACGATGATGCATTTGTGCGGTGCTGTCATACTGAAATCGTATCACGCCGACGGATAGGGATCGTTCGTGATTTGCGTCAGTCGGCTGCGCGAATTACGAGAGGTAGCGCCGTACAGAAGATTCAGTTGACCGCTCATGGCCTGTCCCGTGAGGCGGTTCACCAGCATCTTCAGAGAGCGCATCGATGCCGATATGGGCGGTCAACCGCCGAGGGCAGCAAACACCTCGTAAACCATGAAGGCCGGCCAGAAGACACCCTGGAAGAAGGAGAACACGTACTCCCAGAACGTGTCTGCCTGCTGCCAGAAGTACACGAAGGCTCCGAAGATGCCCAGGCCGTAGATCGCCCCTCCACCGGCAGCACATGTGTTGTTCGAACTCACTCTCATCCACCCCGTGTAGATGGGTCAAGCGTACTCGCTCATAGGTGAAGCCTGATATGGGTGGTGTTGGGTTGCTAGAGGCTCCGCACCGAGCACACTTCGACGGGTGTGTCGATACCGTCAAGTCTTCGGCTCTCGCTCGGGTCGAACAACACGTGCTTCATGGGTATCGCCTGATCTCGGAGCGCTCCGGTCACCAGGGCCTGACCCCCAACGGCCAAATCGGTTACACGTGCCGCCACGTTGACCACGTCGCCGAACAGATCGTTCTGCATCTCGATCACGGACCCATGATGCGCACCGGCCCGGAGCGCCAATCCCGCCGGATCTTGGTCCACGAGTTCCAGCACGGCCAGCACGGCGGCCGCTGGCTGCTGGAACGCCAGCATGTTGCCATCGCCGAGACGTTTCACGACCCATCCGCCACGACCCGCAGTGATGGCATCGATTGCTGCATAGTGATCGGTGAGCACCGCGCTCGCCTCCGCGTCGCCCCGTCTCCGTGTGAACGCGGTGAATCCCTCGAGATCCGAGAACACGATCGTCTGGTCGATCGTCGTGACAGCCGAGAGTCTCTCGTCCGGGCCTTGTCCGGTCGGCACCTCCGGTGGCGATCCAGTGAGCACGTCGAGTGGGTGGATGTCGAGATCGTCGAGGATCGACGGCTTCTGTCTCGCTAGCTCCCGAATCCCGGCCTTCGCTTGGCGAGCTATGCCAGCGATGTCGCCGGACTCGACCATGGTGGTGATCAGGTCGTGGTCGATGATGCCCGAATCGACGAGATTGGCGTACTGCTGTTCATCCTCCTGGATCTTCCTCGCCAACTCTCGTGCCACAGTCCGCCGGATCTGCGTAGCCCGCTTCGAACGCTGTCGCCGTGCCATCGCTACCCACTCTACCGGGGTCGGCAACAGGGTCTCGAACGATCGCGCTCCCACGAAGTCCGGAACGCGGCGGTGCCGGTCTGGTGCAGTGGGTGACTCGGCCCTCGCAGCGACGCAGTCGCTGGTTGGTCGAGGAGATCAGAGTCTGCCATGCGATTCGTGCCAAGCCCACGGCCTGGCATCACGACGCCGACGAAGTCAGAGCCCGAGGCCACGACACCAAGCCGGAAGAGGTGTCGTGCGATGCAATGACCAAGGAAACGATACTGCCAGGCGCTTGGCGCAAGGATCGACGCTGGCCACCCGCCACGGTGCCACAGCCATGAGTAACCGGCGCCAGAACCGACTGGCCGGGGGCGCATAGGTGCGATATGGGCGGTTCGTGCAATACTCGCTCGGTGGAGTTGAGCGCACAAACCCTGTCCGGTATATCCGTGACGCTGGTCCTGTTGGGACTCGGGTTCGTGGTGTTCTACCAACCGGGCGAAGCAGGAGAGGAACGCACTGAGTGGTTCAGGCGCAAGGCGCTTGGATTCTGGCTCATCGCTGGCGGGGCGGTCTCGCTCGTGCTGACACTCATTGTGACGTTCGGCTGAGCATCCTACCAATCTGGCAGGCGACAGCGAGGAAGCCGTGGCAAGCAGCGACAAGATTCACGAAGCACAGGACCAGGTGTCAGCTCTCCAATCGCAGTTGGACGACGTACAGCGCATGCTGGACAAGGCAGAGACGATCGCTGCCGCTGGAGAGGCGGCCAAGCAGCAAGCACAGCAGCTACTCGTCGTCTCAGCCACACTTGTCGCAGTTGGGATCGTGCTGCTGATTCTGGGTGGTCGGAAGAAACGAATCGGCTGATAGCCAACTCCCGAACAGCTCACCATCGGATTCGATGTCGCCCATCGCGTTCGTCCGTACCCGGCAATAGGTACGGCTGAGCGTCTCGGCGTGAGGCATGCATACGTGATGCCGTTATGGGCGGCAGTGCTACGCACTGGGCTCTAGGTCGGGGAGGACTACGAGGACCATGAATACCTCCGAAGAACCAGTGACACGGTTCCGATGACCTCGTCCGGTCGTGTCTTCTGCGAGCAGGATCGTTCCAGGACGGATCGGCCGCACCTCTCCGTCACTGGCTTCGATTTCGCCCTCACCTGACAGGAAGATGGCAAGAACCCGCTGAGGTGCCGGATGCCAGTCTCCCTGCCAGCCGAGAGGCACTCGCTCAAACCCATACTGGGTAGCTGACTCGAAAGACGAAAACAGAACCGGCGGGGTGTTCTGAAAGAAGTCGTCAACTTGTTCGAAGGCCAGTTCGACATCTTCGAAATGCGATTCGCCGGTCTCGTCGGCCCAAAGCCGGATGATCGAACTCATCGCCTCAACCTACCCAGCCCGGTAGCGCACATGTGATGTGATATGGGTGGCACGGGATTGTGGAGGAACGGACTATCCGCACTGACTCGGGTCGGCCGGTCCCCAAACGTAGAGGGTGATCTTGTTGCCCTCCACTGATACTTCCGTGTCCTTGCCACCGAAGCAGTCTCCGTCCTCATTGAAGAACGTGTAATTGGCCGTCACGGAGTCACCCGACGCTACGGTGTCGGTGAACTCAAT
>JAUVNV010000165.1 GCA_030599515.1 Acidimicrobiia bacterium | reverse complement strand
GAGTGGACCTCGAGGAGGCCGTAGTAGCGCTCGATGATCTGCATGCCCGGCTTGACCGTCGTGGCCTTCAGCGCGACGTCGGTCAGTCGGTTGATCTCGATGCCGGGCGCCACTTCGACGAACAGCGACGCGTCACCTGCAAGGGGTAAGAACCCCTGCGCGACGGTGCCGAGAAACGCTGCATATTGCGGCTGCAGCGAATCCAGGAAAGTGTACGACCGGACCTCAATACCCTTTGCCACCGGCGTCTCCTTCTGCTCCTCCGACGATCACCACTCCTGCGGACGCTCCGATTCTGGTGGCGCCCGCCGCGATCATGTCCTCGGCTTCCTGGGCCGTGTGCACACCGCCGGAGGCCTTGACGCCCATGTCGGGCCCCACCGTCTCACGCATCAGCGAGACGTCGTAGACGGTTGCTCCTCCCCCGCCGAATCCGGTCGAGGTCTTGACGTAGTCGGCCTTTGCTTGCTTGGCGAGTGCCGAGGCGATGACCTTCTCCTCATCGGTGAGCTTCGAGGTTTCGAGGATCACCTTGACGATCGCTCCGCCTTCGTGTGCCGAGTCGACGACCTTCTCGATGTCGGTTCGAACGAGTTCGTGGTCACCGGACTTGAGAGCGCCGATGTTGATGACCATGTCGACCTCACGGGCCCCGTCCCGAAGGGCCCTGCGGGCTTCCATCGCCTTGATCTCGGGTGTCGTCGCCCCGAGCGGGAATCCGATGACCGAGCATGTCTTGACATCAGATCCCCGAAGTCGGCCGGCTGCTCGCTTCACCCACGTCGGGTTGACGCACACCGAGGCGAACCCGAACTCCTCCGCTTCGTCGCAGAGCACGTCGATCTCACCGGCCGTCGCGTCGGGTTTGAGAAGCGTGTGGTCAATGTATCTCGCGACGTCGAGAGGCACGTCGGCTGCGGTTCCGTGGAACGCGACCCGGTCTGCGCCGTTGGCCACGACCTGCCGGACCGCCTCGGGGTTCTTGCAGATGTCGGACCGCTCGGCGAGAGCGGTAAGCACTTCCTTGGTGATGAGTTCGACCAGAATCTCCCGGTCGAGGATGTCGTCGGTCACGTGGGCCCTCCGGCGTATCGGTTCTCGATCTTCATGATCTTGTCGACTCTTGCTGCGTGGCGCCCCTCGCCCCACGGCGTAGCGAGCCACTCCTCGACGATCTGCCACGCGAGGTTCGCCCCGATGAGTCCGGCACCGAGCGTGAGAACGTTGGCGTGGTTGTGTTCACGGCTGTTGCGGGCGGTCGAGAGGTCGTAGCAGAGGGCTGCACGCACGCCGGGTACCTTGTTGGCGACGATCGCGGACCCGATGCCTGCTCCGTCAACGATGATCCCCCACCGGCAGGTGCCGTCGGCGACCAGGCGGGCGACCTCATGTGCGTAATCGGGATAGTCGACGGCCTCGGTGGAATCGGTCCCGCAGTCGTGGACGTCGTGGCCCGTCTCCTTGAGCCTGAACGCCAGTCGCTCCTTCAGCGCAAAGCCACCGTGGTCGGACCCGACGGCGATCGTTGCTCCTTCGCCGGTCGGTGACGGCGGCGCTTCGCGCTCGGGCAGCGGCGGGATGCGCCCGGCATCGTCGAGAACCCCGGTCACGATGTTGCGAACGAGATCCCTGACCTCGTCCTCGAGTTGTGGCGGTGTTTCTGGCATATGCCGATTCCCATGTCGCGACAAACGCCATCCTAGGAGTGTGGGCGCGACCGAACCGGCATCGTGCATAACCACTACCCTGAATGCCATGGAGGCTGCAAATAGGTGGGAGACGGAGGCGATTCGTGAGTCGCGCGATCGTCGACGCGGCCGACCGGCCGTGTCCCAGCAGCGCAGGACGCCCGGTCCGGACGAGGACTGGCGAACTCTCCGCGAGGTCTCGGAAGAGACCGGGATCCCGATCAACACCCTCCGGAAGTGGTGCCGACGCGACTCCGTCGTCTCATACCTCGAGTCCGACGGCGAACAGACCCTGAGAATGCTCGAGATGGGGTCGGTGAGGTCGCGCGCAAGGACCCTGGGAAGGGATCTCGCGGAGACGCCGGCCAGCTCTAAGCCGCAAGCTGCAAGCTCCAAGACCGAACCGGTACTCAGTACCCAGCCTGAGGAGAGCTACCAGCTGCCAGCTGCCAGCCACCAGCCCGAACGTGAGGCCGACTCCCCGGAACGGCCTGCTGACGCTGTACCGACTACCGACTACCGACTACCGACTACCGCCGGCGAAGCCGGCGATACCGACGAAGTCGGCACAACCATGCTCGTTCCTGTCGATGCCTGGAACAAGATGCTGAACCAGTTGGGGAACCTCCATGAGGCCGGCCAGCAACTCGCCGAAGCCAGGGAGAGAGCGGGGAAGGCGGAGACGGAGGCGAAGTTCCTGCGGGAACGGTTGGCTCAGATGCGACAAGCCCCACGTAGCAATACACAAGTAGCAAGACAGGAACAGGCTGGAGCGTTACCGGGTACTTAGTACTCAGTACCCGGTACCACCACCGAGCCCAAACCTGTCCCCCCGGGCGAAGAACGGGGGGACGCGGAGGAGCGCAGCGACGACGCAGGGGGGCAGCCATCTGGCGAGACCACGTCGTTTTGGCGGTACGTCGTGCGTGGCTGGAGAGGACGGAAACGATGAGGACATCCGTCACGCTGCTCGGGACGGTGCTCGCTCTGTTCGTTCTCGCCGTCCCGGCTCTCGCTCTCGAGGACGGGATCGTCGAAACCAGCAGCATGTCGCCCACCGACGATTTCACGCATGCGGACTTCGAGCGGGTGATCACTAACACCACCGGTAGCCCCATCGATATCGCTCCGCGTAATCTTCGGATGGTCGAGTATCCGATCATGACGGTGACCGAGATCACGGTGGGCACCTTCGACGGAGCATTCTGGACCGTCGGCACGCTCGAGGCCGGCCAGACGGCGTCGATCGCCTACACCGGCGACGTCGCCCCAACCACTTCAGCGGCTCCAGAGGAACTCCCCTTCACTGGTCAGCGAGACCAGCTCGCTGTAGTCGCCATCGCCGGTCTGGCACTGGTCGGTTTCGGAACGTCCCTGCTCCGGGCCACACGAGACTGAACGACGCGTGAACCGCTCAACGTGGGCCGTTCTTGTCGTCGCCGCCGTCGGGTGGGGCACCGGCGGCATCGCCGTTCGCGCAGCGCTTGGAGAAGGCGCCGGGCCATGGACGATCGTCGCTCTTCGGGTCGTCATCGCCGCACTCCTCGTCATCGCACTTCTCGCCATGAAGGGACTCCGTCTCCCGGATCGTCCCACCCTGAAGGTGGGGATCGTCATGGCGGTCACGAACCTCCTCATCCCGTACGTTCTCTTCACATTCGCCTACGAGCAGGCGTCGGCCGGATTCGTCGGTCTCTTCGCCGCGCTCATTCCCCTCTCGACCGCCGTGTACGCCAACTTCATGCTCGACAATGAGCGACTCACCCGTGGCAAGCTCGCCGGGTTGTTCATCGGATTCAGCGGGGTCGCGGCGCTCCTCATCTCGGGCGATTCCGGCCTCGGGGACGACGGGAGGCCTCTCATCGCAGCGGTCCTCGCTCTCATCTCGGTCGTGGCGATCGGGTACGCGGGAGCCTATGCGAAACGGTACGCCGGTCGATACGACCCGATCGAGATCACCGGGATCCAATTCTCGCTGTCGGCGGTGGTGCTGATCCCGGCGATGCTGTTCTTCGAAGGGATCCCCCACTCGCTCACCGCTCCCGGATGGGCACTCATCCTCTACATGGCGGTCGCGTCGACGTTCCTGCCGTTCTACCTCTACTACCGCTTGCTCCAATCGACACCGGCCACGACCGTCGCGCTCATCGGCTATCTCGTCCCCCTCGTGTCGCTGATCGGCGGAGTCGTCCTGCTCGGTGAACACATCGAGACCGGCATCGTGATCGGAGGTGCGCTGATCCTCACCGGGATGGTGATCACAGATCGTGCCGGCCGAACCCGAGCCCTCGCACTACCGGATTGAACACTCCCGCCGGGTCCTCGGACCTGCAAGCATGGGACCGTCATGAACGACACACCGATCCTCTCGGCTCGCGATCTCGGGCATGCCTACGGCTCCATCGTGGCGCTGCACGGTGTCGAATTTGACCTGCCCCCTGGTCGGATCGGGCTGGTCGGAGCGAACGGTGCGGGGAAAACAACCCTCATCAAGATCCTGCTCGGCATCCTCCGACCCACCACCGGATCGGCAACGGTTCTGGGGTTCGATACGACCAAAGACATGCTCGACATTCGTTCGCGGATTGGATACATGCCTGAGGACGACTGCCTGCCGCTCGACGTGAGCGCATCGGAGTTCATCATCTACGCGGCCGGTCTCGCCGGGCTTCCGCAAAACGCCGCTCGACAGAGATCCTCCGACGTTCTGACACTGGTTGGCCTCGAAGAGGAGCGATTCCGACCGCTGGGTGGCTTCTCGACCGGCATGAAACAGCGAACGAAGCTCGCCCAGGCAATCGTCCACGATCCGGAACTCGTCTTCCTCGACGAACCGACGGCCGGCCTTGACCCTGAAGGTCGAGAGGAGATGCTCGAACTGATCTCGCGGCTCGGCGGATTCGGGATCAACGTGCTCGTGTCCTCCCACGTTCTCGGTGATATCGAACGAACCTGTGACCGGGTCCTGATGCTCGATGGCGGTCGGGTGCTGCGATCGGGCCCGTTGTCGCACCTCGTGGACGCGGACGTCGTGTCGGTTGACGTGCTCGGAGACGTCTCGGCCGTCGTCGAGCACCTGACGGCGGCAGGAGCAACTATCGATGCCGGCGGTTCACGCCTGCTCGTGTCATCGTCCGATGACGACCCGTTCCGGCTCGTCCGAGATGCTCTCGCCGCAACCGGGAACGGCATGCGCTCGCTGGGGCCGAAAGCGACGAGCCTCGAGGACGTGTTCCTGGAGGGGAGCGAAACATGACCGAACGTGGCGTCGTCTTCGACCTCGGTTACGCGCCACACGAGGGCGAACGCCGTGGCCGGCGCGGTGCGATCGCCACCACGTATCGCGATGGCCTGTTCCGGGTCCTCGGCATCCATCGACGGGCACGGAAGAAGATCCTCCCGTGGCTTCTCGTCATCTTCGCGATCCTCCCGGCGCTGGTCTTCGTAGGGTTCGCCTTCCTCCTGTCGACGTTCGCACCGGAAGCGGAATCGCCGTTCGGAAGCCACGCCGAGTATTTCGGCATCACAGCCAGCGTCGTGCTGCTATTCGTGGCACTCGGCGCCCCGGAGCTGCTCATCCCCGATCGACGGGAAGGCGTGTTAGCGGTGTACTCGTCTCGACCGCTCCGACCCGACGACTACGTGGGGACCCGAACAGCCTCGCTCCTCACCGTGATCGCCGGGTTCATGCTCATCCCGCAAGTCCTCATGTACGTCGGGTTCGCTGCTTTGTCATCGGACGGCTTCTTCAGAGCCCTTGGAACGAACGCAGATGAGATCCCGAGGATCCTCGCCGCGGCCGCGGTGTACGCGCTTGCGTACGCCCCCGTTGGACTGCTGATCTCAACCATCGCCTCACGCAAGGCCGCCGCGACCGGCATCTTCTTCGGCGTCATGCTCGTAGGAACTGCACTCGCAGCGGCACTCGTGGAAGCGACCGGCGTGCCGGGCCATCGCTTCGCGGCACTTCTGGGCCTCGCCGAGCATCCAACCCAGGTCAGCGACTGGATCTTCGGCCGGGTCGGATCAAGCGACCTCGTCGTGGCGCGCACCGGCTTCGACCCGTGGGTGTCACTCGTCGTGGTCCTGGTGGTTGCCGGCGTTTCGTCAACAATCGTGGTGTGGCGGTACCGGAGGATCATGTGACGTCGAATCCTGCTCTCGTCGAATCCCCCACCGTCGAGGTCGACGACGTCTCGAAGTGGTTCGGTCAGAAGGTCGCCGTATCGAACGTGACGTGTTCGTTCGGGCCGGGTGTCACCGGAC
This sequence comes from Acidimicrobiia bacterium, assembly GCA_030599515.1. Classification (GTDB taxonomy): domain Bacteria; phylum Actinomycetota; class Acidimicrobiia; order Spongiisociales; family UBA5794; genus JAHEEL01. The sequence continues at coordinate 1 of JAUVNV010000165.1, read as the reverse complement.
T
>JAUVNV010000247.1 GCA_030599515.1 Acidimicrobiia bacterium | reverse complement strand
GAAGCACTGGTACGGCGAGTCGCCGTAACCGGTTGGTCCCACCGGGAGGATCTGCCACAACGACGTTCCGCTCTGAGCGAGCAGGTCGACCCATCGATGTGCCTCAGAGCCGAGATCGCCGATCCCGTACGGTCCCGGCAGTGAGGTGGGATGTAGGATGACGCACGAAGATCGGTTGTCGCCGCGGAGTTCTTCCATACCTCCAGTGTGCACCTGCGGCGGCCGCAGTTCTGAATTCTGGAGGAAGAGTGCAAACGATCCCGCATCTGGTGCTCGCGAATGCGCAGCGACTCCGTGACGAACCGGCGTTGCTGCGTCGCGTCGATGGTTGCTGGCACACGGCGACGTGGGGCGACTACGGCGCCTCGGTGCGACAAGCCGCCGAAGCCTTGATCGCCTCTGGCATTGAGGCCGGAGACCGGGTCGCGATCATCTCCTACAACACGCCCGAGTGGGTGATCTTCGACGTTGCGGCGATGGCGGTCGGAGCGGTCCCCGTCGGGATCTACTACTCGAGTTCTGCAGAAGAGATCGCGGACATGCTCGAACGATCCCGAGCGCGGATCGTCCTTGCCGAGACGGCTGCCCATATCGAGAAGATCGACTCGGCGGCACATTCGTCTCTGGGATTGATCATCGGCGTCGACGATGCCACTGGGGACGCGCTCTCCTGGTCGTCGTTTCTCGAGCGAGCCGAAGGCGTCGATGCGGGGGCCGTCGACATGCGACTCGCAGCCATCCGTCCGGAGGATCCCGGAACGATGATCTTCACGGCCGCCGGCCACGGCAACACGGTCGGAGTCGTGCTCACGCACGACAACCTCTTCTTCACATCCCTCTCGTCGATCGAGCTGTCCGGCGCTTGCCTCTCCGACAGCACGCTCTCGTACCTGCCGCTCAGCCACATCGCCGAGCAGATCTTCACGATTCTGGCACCGGCCCAGGTTGGCTACAGCGTCGCGTTTGCTCAATCCCTCGGGCGCGTCCGCGTCGATCTCCCCGATATCCAACCGACGATCTTCTTCGGCGTGCCGTTGGTGTGGAAAGGATTCGAGCGAGCGGCTCGCAAGCAGATCGACGGGCTCGACGGGTACAAGCGGAAGATCGCGTTCTGGTCGATGGCCGCGGCCCGCCGCAACCTTGCGACCCGGAACGAGGGTCGGACACCGGGTCTGATCCGTCGGGCAGAAACTGCAATCGCGCGCCGGCTGTTCACCGATCGGGCGAAGACCGCCATGGGTTTCTCGCGCACCAAAGCCGTGTACAGCGGGGCGGCATCGGCCGATCCCGAGGGACTCGCGTACCTGGCCGGGCTCGATATCCCGATCCGTCAGGTCTATGGACTGTCTGAGGCGACCGGGCCGTCATCCGTGACTCGAGACGGCGCCGATCGCTACGGCACCGTCGGATACCCCATGCCCGGGGTCGAGATCTCGCTCGCCGACGATGGAGAGATCCTGATCCGCGGTCGGAGCGTGTTCTCGGGCTACCTCGATGACGAAAAGGCGACCCTCCGTGCCCTGCGAGGTGGCTGGCTTCACACGGGCGACCTCGGGACGATAGGGCAGGACAACCAGCTCACGATCAGCGGCCGCAAGAAGGACATCGTGATCACAACGGGTGGCAAGAACGTGTGTCCCCGAGCACTAGAGGTACTTCTGCTGGAGGATTCGGTGATCGTCGATGCTGTCGTCGTCGGCGACGGTCGTGATCAACTCGGTGTGCTTGTCGCGGTGGGAGGGGAGTTCGGCGATGACCGAGATGCAGCGCTTGGCCACGCCCAGTCAGTCGTGAAATCCGTCAACCAGCGATTCGCGCGAGCCGAGCAGATCCGACGAGTCGGGCTGCTCTCCCGACCCCTGTCGTTTGAATCGGGGGAGCGATCGGAGTCTGGAGACATCCATCGCATGGTGGTCATCGATCATTTCGCCGACGAGATCGAAGACCTGTACCGCTAGCCCGGAACCCGCCGGTAGCATCGCTGGTCCTATGACCGACACTGAAACTCCCGTCATCGAAATCACCGAAGACGCGCTTACGAAGGTTCTCGAACTGCGCGAGTCGGAGGGCATCGACGACCTCCACCTCGCATTACGAATCAGCGGTGTCGGTGCGAACGGCTACGTGTACGAGACAGCGTTCGTTCGTGCCGGCGACGTGTTCGCCGCTGACCACATCGAGGAACACAACGGACTTCCGATCGCCATCTCGGCGGGATCGGTCGAGGATCTCCGTGGGGCGGTTCTCGATCTTGCGACCGCCGGGCCGTCGGCCGGACTCGTCATCCGCAATCCGAACACGCCCAGTCCGGGACTCGGACTCGGCGGTGAGATCGAACTCACCGGGACACCGGAAGAGAAGGTCCGGCAACTCCTCGCAGAGCAGATCAACCCGGCGATCGCATCACACGGTGGGATCGCCAACCTCGTGTCGGTGAACGGGTCGACAGCGATGCTGGAACTGGGCGGGGGATGCCAGGGGTGCGGGCTCGCTGCGGTCACGCTTCAGGACGGCATCCGGAAGGCGATTCTTGATCTGATACCAGAGATCACCGAGGTGACGGACGTGACCGATCACTCAGCCGGGGCGAACCCCTACTTCTAACCCGGCGAGCCTGGTGGCGGGGACGGCCCCAGTGGGGCGTCGACCCGGGCGGGCAGCCGAGCGTCGGTACCGCCCCCGCCAAGTTTCGTCAGACCGTCTCGAATTCCTGAGAACGGTCGGAATCAGGATTGTCTTTGTCTTCGCCGGATGTGAGGCCGGTCCGCAACCCTGCCGCGACCGCCATGGCGCTTCGCCCGGCTTCGACCCCGATTCGAGGAAGCTTCGCCGAGCGCCGCGAGTAGAAGGAGCGTCTTACCGCGTCCTCTGTCCGAACGTCCGTGATGCTGCCGTCGTCCACTGATGTCTCTGGATCGGGCAATGCGGACGCACCATCGACGTCGACTTCGTTCGCAGACGAGGCCGGTTCGTCGACTGAAGCGATCGGTGCTGTGTCGGTCACAACGATCTCGATGTGTTCTTCGATGTCCGGCTCCACGATCGACGGACCGGGTTCGGCATCGCCATCGATTTCGTCCGCCGTTGCAGGTTCGGTCGGATCGATCGCCGGCTCGATGGACGGCGCGATGCCGTGTTCCTCGTCGTGGGCGTCTTCGAGTTCCGTCGCATCGGAGACAGAGGATCGGGTGAGGAGTTCGGATTCCATGGCGGCGATCACGTTCTGCATCTCTTCGATGCGCTCCTGCAAGGCCAGTTCGCGCTCGGACGGGTCGTCGGCGGCCGGTGTGGCGACCTCAATACTTCGCACCAGCGCCGCGGCTTCTGAACGAGCCTCGGTCACAATGCCGTCGGCTTCCTTGCGGGCCTCGGTCACCACCTGGAAGGCTTGCATGCGGGCGTCGGTGATGATGCCGTCACCCTGCTTGCGGCCGGCGGCCCTGGCCTCGTCGGCCTGTCGCTGGGCGACCTCGAGCATGTCTTCTTTGGTCTTCGTCGCGGCGAGGATCGTGAGGTGAACGGCTTCCTCGTGCTTCTGGGACTCCTCGATATCGGTCTGGAGAG
>JAUVNV010000078.1 GCA_030599515.1 Acidimicrobiia bacterium | reverse complement strand
CGTGTCTCTCCGGCCCTCGACGCCCCTGGCGGCGTCCTCCGCCTCGACGCAGTCCCGACCGCGCCTGCGTTGTGCATCCTTGCCAGATGACGCCGATGCCTCGGAGACACCCAGGCGCCAATTCCGCGACAGACCACTATGTTCGGAAGTCCGCGACGATGGCCCGCGCTTCGGCCATGCGACTCGCGTCGACCCAGATCTCGACCTCGGCGAGGCCGCCGACACCGACGGGGTACGGACCGAACAGCTCACCGTGGACGTGGACCGAGATGCCTTCGGCGCGCAGTTGGGCGGCCAGGAGATTCGCCTCGGTAGGATCCCCGATCCGCACAAGCGGTTCCAACTGATCGGCGCCACGGTCATCTCGATCGCGTTTCTTCATGGGGCGATTATCGCATCTCCCAATCGTCGGCGTGACGAAGACACTCCCAACGAAGGTACGCTGACATCATGGAGCGACGAATCTTCGGTATCGAGAGTGAGTACGGGGTCACGTGCACGCTGCGCGGGCAACGCCGCTTGTCGCCCGACGAGGTCGCTCGGTACCTGTTCCGCAGGGTCGTCTCGTGGGGCCGATCCTCCAACGTGTTCCTCGAGAACGGCGCCCGCCTCTACCTCGATGTCGGGAGTCATCCGGAGTACGCGACACCCGAGTGTGACTCGCTGTTGGAGCTCATCGCCCACGACAAGGCGGGGGAGCGGATTCTGGAGGGCCTCGTCGAATCGGCCGAGGAACGGCTGATCGATGAAGGCATTCGGGGGGACGTCTACCTCTTCAAGAACAACACCGATTCCGCAGGGAACTCGTACGGCTGCCACGAGAACTACCTCGTCGGCCGTCAGGACGACTTCCAGCGGATCATCGACACTCTCATTCCCTTCTTCGTAAGCCGTCAGATATTCGCCGGGGCCGGAAAAGTGCTCCACACGGCCCAGGGGACCGTGTACTCGATCGCACAGCGCGCCGAACACATATGGGAGGGCAGCTCGTCCGCGACGACGCGAAGCCGTCCGATCATCAACACGAGGGACGAACCACACGCGGACGCTGAACGCTATCGCAGGCTCCACGTGATTGCGGGCGATTCGAACATGTCGGAGTACGCGACGTATGCGAAGATCGGAACCACGGCGGCGTTGCTCCAGATGTTGGAGGATGACGTGGTGTTCCGCGACATGACCCTTGAGAATCCGATTCGAGCCATTCGCGAGATCGCACATGACAGGACCTGTCGTCGGTCCGTGCGGCTCGCGAACGGACGAGAGCTCTCCGCTCTCGACATGCAATGGGAGTATCTGGACCGAACGTTGCGATACGCGAGAACGCGAGGCTTCCCGCCGGAGATCGATCGGGCGATCGGCATGTGGGAGCACCTGCTCACGGGGCTCGAGAAGGACCCGATGACCCTGTCCCGGGAAGTGGATTGGGTGGCGAAGCTCCAACTCCTCGACCGCTACGGGGCCAGGCACGACCTCCCTCTCTCGTCTCCGAGGATGTCCCTGGTCGACCTCGCCTACCACGATGTGAACCGCGAGCGGGGGCTCTACTACATCCTCGAACGGCGCGGCTTGATGGATCGGGTGGTTACCGAAGGGCAGATCGACGCGGCGATGACCGACCCTCCCCCGACCACGCGAGCCCGCTTGCGGGGTGAATTCATCAAGGCGGCGAAGATGAAGAAGCGGGACTTCACGGTGGATTGGGTCCATTTGAAGCTCAATGACCAGGCCCAGCGGACGATCGTGTGCAAAGATCCTTTCCGCGCGGTCGACGAAAGGGTCGAGAAACTGATCGCCTCGTTGTAGCGTCGCGGTTGATGCAGAGAGTCATCGAACGAATCCTCAACCTCCTGGCGTATCTCCTGACGGTCGAACACCCTGTGACGGCCGATGAGATCAGGAACACGGTCGCCGGTTACGACCGTGACAACGATTCGGCGTTTCACCGAACGTTCGAACGCGACAAGGACCTGCTTCGCCGCCTCGGGATCCCGATCGAGCGCGAAGCAACCGATGTGTTCGAGGTCGAGTTCGGATACGTCGTACACGACGATCGCTACGCGCTCGAGGATCCCGATCTCACAGACGAGGAGAGGACCGCCCTCTCTCTTGCCGTGCAGGCAGTCGGATTCGGCGGTCGACCGTTGGGCCAGGACGCGCTCATGAAGCTCGGCGGTGTCGTCGGAAGCTTCGATGGGACGCAACTCGGAGCAGACCTCGGCGAGCGTGCAGACACCGTGGCGGTGGCGTTCGCCGCTATCTCCGAGCGGCGCATGTTGACGTTCGAGTACAGGGGTCGCACCCGCAGGATCCGGCCGTACGGACTCGTTCACCGTCGTGGGCACTGGTACCTGGTTGGTTCGGGGTCAAGCAGTGACGAGGTCAGGGTCTATCGACTCGACCGGGCTTCGGCTCTCGAGTCCGGAGACCGTGCGGGAGCGTTCAGCCCACCGGTCGGGCTGAACCCCACCGACGAGGTGCTCCACCATCCATGGGATGCAGGGGACGGAACAGAGATCGCCATGGTCGTCTTCGACGAAGAAGTCGCGTGGATCGCGGAACGCGAACTCGGGCCGCGAGCCACGATCACGCACCGCCGGGACGGGTCGATCGAGGCGGCGATCGACGTGGCCGCCCCCGCAGCCTTCCTGGGTTGGCTCGTCGGATTCGAGGAGCGGGCGCAACTCACCGCACCGCCGGAACTGCGTCGACGTTTCATCTCCTACGTGGAGGTCGGATGACGAACTCGCCGAAGACCGCCGGGCGGATCAACCGGCTGCTGGCCATGCTCCCCTGGGTGATCGGGAACCCCTTCTCGTCGGTCGATGACGTGTGCACGCGTTTCGGCTACACGCGGGTTGAACTCATCAGGGATCTCAATACCGTGTTCGTGTGTGGTCTTCCCGGCTACGGCCCCGGAGACTTGATGGACGCCACGATCGACGACGATGAGATCGTTGTCGAGATGGCCGAATATTTCTCGCGTCCGCTCCGCCTCACCGCTCCTGAAGCGCTCGGCATCCTCGCGTCCGGCAAAGCCGTGCAGTCGGCCGGATCGGGCGGCGACGCTCTCGATCGAGCGATCGTGAAGCTCGAGCGGGTGCTCTTGCCCGAGGGCACCGAAGCCGTCGTCATCGACATCCCCGAACCCCGGTTCGTCGACGCGTTGCGTACCGCCGCGATCGAGGGCAGAGTGATGCAGATCGATCACACATCGATCGCTACCGGAGAGGGGAAGGTTCGCGACATCGAACCCTGGGCGGTGTTCACGACGCTCGGGAACTGGTACGTCTCCGCTTTCTGCAGGAGCGCGGCTGCGGAACGGGTGTTCCGCATCGACCGCATCCGCACGGCGAAGCGGACCGGGAGCCGATTCACCCCCGACCCGGCCCCACACGAGGCCGCCGTCCGCTACACGCCGGCCGACGATGATGTCCACGTCACCATCCGTCTGATCGGAGAAGCCCGGTGGGTGGCCGAGTACTACCCGGTCGACGTGATCGACGATGGTCCCGAAGCTATGACCATTCGGATGAGTGTCGGCGACGCGGCGGTTGCCGCCCGTCTCTTGATCCGCCTGGGGCGCAACGCCGAGATCGTCGATGGTCCCGAAGCCGCAGTCGCGACAGCAGATCTCCGATCGAGAATCCTTGAGCGCTATTCCTGAGAACCGCAAGATGACTAGCCGGAAATAGTCATTCAGGGTTCGGCTCCCGTGCCGATGAGATATTCGACGCTGGCAACGGAGCTACCGATCATGACAACCATCCGAACAACTTGCACCACCTGCGGTGACGTGGAACTCACAATCGCCGACGTTGGCCTCGAACTAGCCGCCGGTGCGAACGAGGGACGCTATCGATTCGACTGCCCGTTCTGCGGAACGACGCAGCGTCGCCCGGCGAGCCACCGCGTGGTGAGCGTGCTCCTCGCCACCGGCGTTGGGTACGACATCGTCGTTACGGCAAGTGCGATCACCGAAGCGGAGATCGAGGCGTTCGCGCGAGACCTCGACGGCCAGGATTGGTTCCAGGAGCTTGCTGCATCAGATTCGTGACCGGGCGGGTATGAGCTGAGGGGTCACCAGTGCCTCCGGGATTCGACCCGGAGGCACTTCAGGTTCAGGGACAAGCCCGAATCGCCCCGGTAGGTTCTACCATCGCACTCATGGGGAGTCTGTCCTTCTCCGAGATCGTCGTGATCGTCCTTGTGATATTGGTCGTGTTCGGGCCAAAGCGCCTGCCGGAGCTCGCGCGCAAGGCGGGCGAGCTGATGAAGAAGGTTCGCAGCGCATCGTCGTCGATCACCGGTGCGCTCGGCGATGAGTACGACGCGACCATCGACCCCATCCGGAACGTCAAACAGGACTACGACGATCTCAAGTCGGATCTCACAAAGGCCGTCACCTCGATGGGGACGTCCCTCGAGGGGAACGGGAGTCCCGCGGCCGAGGGTCCCGGTGGCGTCGTCTCGACACCGGATTCACCGCCGCCCGACGATTCGGACGCAACGTGACGCAGGCCGCCGCCGTTCCGTTCACGGAGCATCTCGAAGAGCTCCGGAACCGGATCATCAAATCCCTCATCGCTATCGGCGTCGGCACCCTGATCGCCTTCTTCTTCAACGAGTGGATCCTGGAGGTGTTGGCGCGGCCGTACCAGATCGCAGTACCCGGTGGTGATCTTGCCTTCTTCCGACCGACGGAGGCGTTCTCACTCGTCATGCGGCTGAGCCTCTTCGGAGGCTTCATCCTCGCGAGTCCCGTGATCCTGTATCAGCTGTGGCGGTTCGTCGCACCGGCACTCACCACACGTGAGAAGCGCTGGGCAGTGCCGTTGACTTCGATCTTCGTGGTGCTGTTCCTGGCCGGCGGTCTCGTCGGATACTGGGCGCTGTCCAGGGGTCTCGGATTCCTTCTCGAATTCGGGGGCGACGCCCTCACCCCGGTGATCGGCGCCGATTTCTACCTCAAGTTCGCGATGCGATTCATTCTCGCCTTCGCCTTCTCGTTCGAGTTCCCCGTGTTCATCTTCGCTGCTGCCGCCGTGGGAGCCGTGACGAGTCGACAGCTTCGGAAGGGTCGCCGGTGGGCGGTTCTCACCATCGTCGTCTTCGCCGCCGTGATCACGCCCTCGGGGGATCCCTTGACGCTGATGCTCCTCGCCGTGCCGATGTACGTGCTCTACGAGGCGGCGATCCTCGCCGTTCGCTGGATCCTGAGGAAATGATCGCCACACTCGGAGACCCCGCGCGTCGGTTCCTGGAGGGAGAGCCTTTCGAGCCCGACGATTTCCAGGTCGAGGCCATCCGGGCCGTCGAACGAGGTGCCTCGGTCGTCGTGACCGCCCCGACGGGTTCCGGGAAGACGCTGATCGCGGAAGCCGCCGCCGCCATCGCTCTCGCTGCTGGGAAGCGGACCTTCTACACGACGCCGATCAAGGCGCTCTCCAATCAGAAGTACCACGACCTGGTCGGCCGATACGGCGAGGCGGGGGTGGGCCTGCTCACCGGCGACAACACCATCAACGGGGAGGCGCCGGTGGTGGTCATGACCACCGAGGTCTTGCGGAACATGATCTACGCCGACTCGACTGCACTGGAAGGTCTCGGTGTCGTCATCCTCGACGAAGTGCACTACCTACAGGATCCCTACCGGGGATCGGTGTGGGAGGAGGTCATCATCCATCTACCGGCCGGGATCCAGCTCGTGAACCTCTCGGCGACCATCGCCAATCCGGAGGAGTTCACCGATTGGATCCGGGCGCGCCGGGGAGCCACCAAGTTGGTGATCGAGGAACACCGGCCCGTGCCCCTCGAGTCGGTGTATCTGCTCCAGGATCGACATCACGGGAACGCCGTGGAGTGGTTCCCTGTGTTCAGCAAAGACGGCCTACATCCGAACAAGCGCGTCTTGAACCTTCTGCGAAAAGGGAGGGGCCGCCATCGCAGGTTCGCGACACCGAGACGGCTCGAGGTCTCCGAGGCACTGCTCGGCGCCGGGAAGCTCCCGGCTATCTACTTCATCTTCTCACGCGCCGGCTGCGACCAGGCTGCTCGCACGGTGGCTTCCGCCGGCCTCCGACTGACGTCGGCCGGGGAGCGAAGATCGATCCGCTCCATCGCGGACGAGGCTACGGCCCATCTCGACCAGATCGATCTGGGCGTCCTGGGCTACGACTCGTGGCTGACGATGCTCGAAGCGGGCGTAGCCGCCCACCACGCCGGAATGGTGCCTGCGTTCAAGGAGACGGTGGAACAGCTCTTCTCCCTCGGTCACGTGAAACTCGTCTTCGCCACGGAGACACTCTCTCTCGGAATCAACATGCCGGCGAAGGCGGTCGTGCTCGAGTCGTTCAGTAAGTTCAACGGGGAAACCCATGAGCTCCTACGCCCCGGTGAATTCACCCAACTCACCGGTCGGGCCGGCCGGAGAGGGATGGACGAGCAGGGAACCGCTGTGATCCTCTACAGCTCATATGTGCCGTTCCAGAAGGTGGCGAATGTGGCTTCGATGGGGAGCCACCCTCTCACTTCGTCATTCGAACCGTCGTACAACATGGCGGTCAACCTGGTCGCGAACTACTCGAAGGCGCGGGCAGAGGAACTCCTGCGGGCTTCTTTCGCCCAGTTCAGAGCCCAGGAGAGAGTGCGGCGACTCGAAGACCGGATCGCAGAGCGAACCGCGGAAGTGGCACGGTTCCTCGAAGCTGCACAGTGCGAGCATGGGGACATCGAAGCGTACGCCGATGCGCCGCCCGGATCGGGTGAGGGATCTGACGCGATCCGGGAGTTCTTCGCAGGCCTCGACTCAGGCGACGTCCTCGACCTCGGCGACGATGAGCGATGGTTGATCCTCGCACGCGGCTACGGGAAGAACCCCCGATACCTCCTTCTGTCCGATCGCGGGGAACGAAGGAAGGCGACGCCCGGCGAACTCGGTGCTCTCTCTAAACACCTCGGCAGGCTCGCCCTGGATGAGCCCATTCGCAGCTCCGACGACGGATATCTCGATGCCGCAGCCACGGTCCTCCGCATGTGGGTCCCGGATGGGACTCCGCGTTCCATCGGGGAAGAGAATCTCGTCGGCGCCACCGTGGCAACATGCGGGGACCTCGATGAGCATCTTGGGTGGCTGGCCCGTTCCCATCGCGCATCCAAGGACCTCCGGAGGCTGGAGCGGCGACGGACGCGAAACGACGACGACGTCGTGGAGCGATTCCACGCCCGCATGGCGGTGCTCTCCGAGCTCGGCTATTTGAAACGTTGGGATCTGACCGAGAAAGGGCGACGCCTGCGTCGCGTTTACGGCGAACTCGATCTCCTGCTGACGGAGGCGGTGGAGTCGGCGATTCTCGACGGGCTCTCTGCCGCTGAGTTCGCCGCTGTCGTCTCGATGTTCACGTTCGAGCCGCGCGTGTCGGATGGGGAACCCGCCATGCTCGTGGGTGCGGTCGCTGGTCGATACGAGCAGATCGCAGGGATCTGGGAGATCGTCTCCTCAGCGGAGGGGCGCCGTCGTCTCCCGGAATCGCGTACGCCGGAACCCGGGTTCGCTCCGTACGCCTACGGTTGGGTTTCGGGAGCGGGTCTCGACGACTTGTTCGGCGAGGACGGCTTCGCGGCCGGGGACTTCGTGCGGAACTGCAGGCAACTGCTCGATCTGATGCGGCAGATCCGAGATGCGTTCCCCTCGCTCGCGCCGGTGGCGGCTACAGCGATCAGCGCGACCGATCGCGGAATCGTCGCCGTTGGGGGTCGCGCATGAGTGCATGGTGGGTGATCGTGAATCCCAATGCGGGACGGGATCGGAACCTCACCGAGCGTGTGATGGCCGCGCTCACCGTACGTGGCATCGATCACGAGATCCGCGAATCTGCATCGCAAGAAGCCGTGACGGCGATCGTCGCCGAAGGTCGCGATCGGGGTTTCGACGCCTTCGCGTCCGTCGGAGGAGACGGCACCGCGAATCTCGTTGTGAACGGTCTTCTGTCTCTCGATTGGGCGTCACCCCCAACCCTCGGAATCCTTCCGGCCGGCTCGGGAAGCGATTTCATCCGGACCTTCGCGATTCCTGATCACGTGGAGTTGGCCGCAGATCACCTCCTCGACGAGAGTCGGTCTCCGGTTGACGTCGGAGTGTTGAGTGGATCCTTCGGAAAGCGCTACTTCCTCAATGCTGCGAACGCGGGGATCGCAGCCCGAACCGTTGTGGAAGCCAATCGCTTGCCCTCGCGCCTTGGAACCCGCCGGTACCTCGCCGGGTTCTGGTCGGCGCTCGCAAAGACCGAACCGGACGACGTGCGTGTCGAGTGCGAAGGCAAAGAGATCATCGAAAAGGCCTGGAACGTCGTGGTCGCCAACGGGCAGTTCTTCGGTGGGGGCATGAACGTGGCTCCCGGTGCGGCGACCGGTGACGGCCGGTTCGACGTTCAGGTCTTTGCCGGTCCGAGGCGCGAGGCCCCGTTCGTGATCCGTAGAGTCGTGAAGGGCACTCATCTGACGCATCCCGCCGTCCGGCGAATCACCGGCCGCAGCGTCATTGTCGACGTACCTGAGACGTGGCTGATCGAAGCGGATGGGGAGATCCTGGGCACCGGATCGTTCACTGCCGAGGTCGTGCAGGACCGGCTCTTCTTCAAGATCTAGAACTGTTCCCGAATACCGTTGCGCCCGTGTATGCTCCCGCGCCGCAGGAGGTTGAATCCATGTCTACCGACGAAACCGGCGAAGAAGTTCCACCGGAGGATCTCTCGGAAATGGACGAGGACCCTGACGCGGTTGCGCTGAGCGAGGATGCCGCCGATCCGGACGACGAAGAGTCGACCGACGACGAATCGACCGACGACGACTCCGGCAAGGACAGCGACGAGGCCCTCGACGAACTCGAGGCCGAAGAACTCGAGATGCTCACCGAGGACGAGACCAGCGAAACGCTTGTTGTTGATGAGGCGGCCGAGATGAGAGCGATCCGTCGCGCCGAGCTCGCTATGGATCAGCAGGGCGTAGCCGAGGCCACAGAGGGGGAGTTCGTGTGTTCGAGCTGCTTCCTCGTTCTGAAGTCGAGCCAACTCGCCAACCCACGCAAGAAGATCTGCAAGGACTGCGCCGCCTGATCCCCCGGACACGCTCCGGTTGTGCCTCGGCTCGGGGCTCTGGTTCAAGACCACGGCAGCAGACTCCGATAACTCCGGAATGCAGCCACAACGCACTGCCCGGCTCATCGACGACGCTGCGACCATGACCGTTCCCGATGACGTCGTCGTGATCGTGCCGACCTACAACGAAGCGGAGAACCTCGAGTCGATTGCTGCCGCGGTGAGAGCCCACGGGTACCGACTGCTGATTGTCGATGACGGCTCTCCGGATGGCACGGGAGAGATCGCCGATACGCTTGCCGCGGCGGACGAGGGTGTTGCCGTACTCCACCGGCGTACGAAGGCCGGTCTCGGGAAGGCGTACGCCGCGGGCTTCGCCCGCGCCCTCGAACTCGATGGCAAGGTGCTCTGCGAGATGGACGCCGATTTCTCCCACGACCCGAGCGATCTTCCCCGGCTCATCGCGGCGATCGACGAGGGCGCAGACCTCGCGATCGGAAGCCGCTACGTTCCGGGAGGCGGCGTCGACGACTGGCCGTGGCATCGAAGAGCGATCTCGAGCGGTGGCAATCGATACGCAGCGCTCATGCTCGGTATCAAGGTGAAGGATGCAACGGCCGGGTACCGGGCTTTCCGTGCAGACGCCATCCGGCGCCTGCGGCCGGAGACGTGCGACGCATCCGGCTATGCCTTCCAAGTTGAGATGGCATGGCGTGCATCGGAGGCAGGTCTGAAGATCACCGAGATCCCGATCCGGTTCCGTGATCGTGAAGCCGGTACGTCCAAGATGTCGACGAGCATCGCCCTCGAAGCGATGGCCCTGGTCACCCGCTGGGGTTGGCAGCGCCGTTTCGGGAGAAAGTAGAAAGTAGAAAGAAGAAAGTAGAAAGAAGAAAGTAGAAAGAAGAAAGTAGAAAGAAGAAAGTAGAAAGAAGAAAGACACAATCACCGACTACCGACTACCGACTACCG
>JAUVNV010000205.1 GCA_030599515.1 Acidimicrobiia bacterium | reverse complement strand
CTCCTGAAGCGCTTCGATGGCTTCGAAGTCGTAGGAACGGATGAGGAGATCAGCCGAGTGCACGCCGCCGAGCCGCCGGCGCACCTCGGTGTTGATGATCCGCACATACTCGATCGACGACTCCCAAGACATCCCGCGGAGCAATCCGCTGGTCTTCAGGAAGAACAAAGTAGCAAGTAGCAAGACCGAAGGGTGTCTTGTGTCTTGTGTCTTGCGTCTTGTGTCTTGCTACTTGTTCATCGCCTCCATCATCGCCGAACCCATGTCGGTCGGGGTCGGGGCCATCACGACACCGGCGGCTTCGAGTGCTTCGATCTTCGCTGCGGCGGTGCCCTTGCCTCCTGAGATGATCGCCCCGGCATGACCCATGCGTTTCCCGGCGGGCGCCGTTGTTCCTGCGATGAACGAGGCGACAGGTTTCGTCATGTTCGCCGTGATCCACGCCGCAGCGTCTTCTTCGGCCGTTCCACCGATCTCGCCGATCATCAGCACACCCTCGGTGGTCGGGTCGTCGTTGAAGGCCGTCAGGGCGTCGACGAAGTTCGTCCCGTTCACCGGGTCGCCGCCGATGCCGATCGCTGTGGTCTGCCCGAGACCGTTCAGCGTAAGCTGGTGGACCGCCTCGTAGGTGAGCGTGCCGGAGCGACTCACGACGCCGATGCGGCCGGGCGTGTGGATGTAGCCGGGCATGATGCCGATCTTGCACTCCTTCGGAGTGATCACCCCGGGGCAGTTTGGTCCGACGAGCCGAACGTCCTTGTCTTCGAGGTAGCGCTTCGCCTTCACCATGTCCGCGACCGGGATCCCCTCTGTAACACACACGATGAGGGGAACTCCTGCGTCGGCGGCCTCCATGATGGCGTCCGAGGCGAAAGGCGGCGGCACATAGACGACGGAAGCGTTCGCCCCGGTCTCTGCCACGGCCTCGGCAACCGTGCGGAAGATCGGAAACTCGACCCGGTACGTGTCGGCGCGATCTGGAACCCCGGAGTGATCGGCCTCACCCTCGAAAACCTCGGTCTGTCCTGCACGGCTCGGGTGCACTGCGGCAACCATGTTCGTCCCGTAGGCGATGGCCTTTTCCGTGTGGAACCGTCCTGTCTTGCCCATTCCCTGTACGAGGACCTTCGTGTCCATTCCTATCAACACACTCATCGCGTCAACTCCAAGATCTTCTGAGCGCCGTCCTTCATGTCGGATGCGCTCACGAGGTCGAGTCCGGACTCATCGAGCATCTGCTTGCCGAGTTCGACATTGGTCCCCTCGAGTCGAACAACAAGCGGGACGGAGAGACCCACTTCTTCCACGGCGGCGATCACACCCTCCGCGATGATGTCGCATCGCATGATCCCGCCGAAGATGTTCACGAAGATTCCCTTCACGTTCGGATCCTTCGTGATGATCTTGAACGCAGCGGCGATCTGTTCCTTCTCAGCGCCTCCTCCGACGTCGAGAAAGTTCGCCGGCTCTCCCCCAACCGTCTGGATGATGTCCATCGTGGCCATGGCAAGGCCCGCGCCGTTCACCATGCATCCAATGTCGCCGTCGAGCTTGATAAACGAGAGGTCGAACTCCTTGGCTTCGAGCTCCGCCGCGTCTTCCTCGCTGACGTCCCTGAGTTCGGCCACGGCGGGATGCCGGAAGAGCCCACTGTCGTCGAAGGCCATCTTCCCATCGAGCGCCATCACCTTCCCGTCGGTCGTGACAACGAGCGGGTTGATCTCAACGAGATCGGTATCGAGTTCAACCGCCGCCTTCGTGAGCGCATCGAGGAACCGCACACCATCCTTGAAGGTGTCTCCCTCGAAACCGAGAGAGTAGGCGATGTTCCTCGCCTGGAACGGCAACAGTCCGAAGGCTGGATCGATCTCCTCCTTCAGGATCTTCTCGGGTGTCTCCTCGGCAACGACCTCGATCTCGGTGCCCCCCTCGGTTGACGCCATCACGATGTTGCGGGAGGTGGCCCGATCGAGCAGCACGGAGAGGTAGAGCTCGGTGGCGATGTCGATGCCCTGCTCGATGTAGAGCCGACTGACCTGCTTGCCTTCCTCCCCGGTCTGGATCGTGACGAGGGTCGAGCCGAGCATCTGAGAGGCGAGTTCCCTCACCCGTGCCTCGGCGGCCTCGATGCCGCCACTGATCCCCTCGGTGACGACGTTGACACCGCCGACGTCCGGGAACTCCTTGAACCGGCCTTTGCCGCGACCGCCAGCATGGATCTGCGACTTGACGACGACAACGGGATTGCCGCTCTCTTCGATCAGGGGGCGGACAGCGGCCACCGCTTCGTCCACCGTCGTTGCGACGCGGCCCATGGGGACCGCGATGCCGCGGTCGGCCATGAGGGCTTTCGCCTGGTACTCATGGATCTTCAAGAGGATCCTCCTCCGTTCATCGTGCCCTGCTCAGTGATCTGACAAGTATTCATCGACCCACGCTGCGATGTCGTCGAGGGGCGTGCCTGGGGTGAATACGGCGCTGATTCCTGCCTCGTGAAGGGCCGGGATGTCCTCATCCGGGATGATGCCGCCGCCGAAGACCACGATGTCTGAAGCGCCGCGTTCGCGCAGCGCCTCCACGACCCGCGGGAACAGTGTGAGATGTGCGCCGGAGAGCGTCGAGAGACCGACGCCGTCGACGTCCTCGTCGACGGCTGCCTGGGCGATCTGATCCGGGGTCTGGTGGAGACCCGTGTAGATGACTTCACAGCCGGCGTCGCGTAGTGCCCGGGCGACGACCTTTGCTCCACGGTCGTGTCCGTCGAGACCGGGTTTTGCAATCAGAATCCGTGGCGGCATGACCCGGAAGGCTAGTGCCGATCCGGCCCACCCGATCCACCCGTTCTGGCGTAGCTATGGGAAGCCCGCCTCCACTATCTACGCCGGAACGGTCAGGGGGTGGAGGTGGGGAGGAGGTAACGGATCACGTCGATCGCCCGGTAGCTGCCGCGCCCTTCCGGGATGAAGCGCGCCACGTTGGCGACGTCATCCCCGGAGGTGATCAGTTCACCCTCGACATCGCCATTGCGTTGAACCTGTGGATGTCCGATGTTGGCGATCAGCGAGTTGCAGAGGCACTTCCTACCGATCGTATCGGCTTCCGACCCGCCCTTCCGGAGATAGTCGTCCACCGGTTCGGAGGGGCATCGCCACCCCACCGTCCCATCATCTCGACGGTACGCGGTGCGGAGATAGCCCAGGTCGCAGATCCGGGAGCGCTTCTCGTAGACGACCCGATCCGACAGGCTCCCTTCGATCTCGACCACCTTGAAGGGGAAGCCGGTCGGCGACGCCACGGGATCCGTGAAGATCTTCGCCTTCCCCGCCTTGCTCAATGCGAGAACCTGTCGCTTCGTCTCCGCTGTGAATCCTGACTCTTCGCAGTAGGCGAAGGCCGTTCCCACCTGCACGCCGGTCGCACCGAGCCTGAGCGCCTCCGCTATCTGCCCGGGTTCCCCGTACCCCCCGGCCAGCCAGAATGGAAGCCCGAGCTCGCGGAAGACATCGAGGTCGGGGACATCTCGATCTCCGTAGATCGGTTCGCCGACGTCGCTGATCTTGACCTTGCCTCTGGGAGGAGCATTGTGTCCGCCGGCGGTGGGTCCCTCGATCACGAAGCCGTCGACTCGACCGCTGGCCTTGCGGACCAGGGCGGTCGCAAGGATGTGCGACGAGACGATCGCGAGGAACTTCGATCTGGGGGCCGGAGGAAGGGTTCCGCCACTGAACTCGGAGGGATCGAACGTCGTCACGAAGGCCTCGCCTCGCTCCGCTCCTTTGACGTCGAGGCGGTACTCGACGGGTAGGCCTTCGCTCAACCGGTCCAATACGCCGGGGATCGCCATCGGGATTCCGGCGCCCATCAGCACGTAGTCGACTCCTGCGAGCATCGCTCCGTAGATGGCCGGAAGATGCGGGGTCTGGATCTTCTCGAGGTAGTTGATCCCCACAGGACCGCTGTGGCCCTCTCTGGCGAGATATACCTCCACGAAATTGGAGGCCACGATCAGGTCGAGGAGATTGCGGGAAGGTTCGACACGGGGCATCGGTTTCGACCGATACCGCTCCTCCGGTTCCTTGCCGCCGTCGATGAAGTACTTCTCGATGATGCGTTCGGCGACGCCGTCGATCGGGAAGGCATCGAGCGCTCGCCGTACATGCTCACCCGGGTCTCCATCTTGGAGGCGGCGCGCGATGAGGGTGTCGAGGCCGGTTCCGGAAACAACGCCGAGATTGCCCGTTGAGGCGACGGCGCGGGCGAGGCGCCAGTCCGAGACGCCGGCGCCCATACCGCCCTGGATGAGAACCGGCAGGTCGTGGATCACGCCGCCATGCTACGACCGCGGCGACTCTTCGGCTGAACATTTCTACGCGTCGAACTCAGATGGCGGCGACCACCGAGACCACATCTGAAGGCTCCGCCCGCAACCGGTAGTCCGTCTTCACAAAGGCGTACGCGATCGTGCCGTCCCGACTGATCACGTATGTCGCGGGGAGCGGTATCTCCCAGGGATCTGTGCCGTTCGCTTCCCCTATGTCGATGCCCATGGCCCGATATGCAGCTTCGAGATCGTCCTGGACCGCGAAGACCAGGCCGAATCGTCGGGCGACGGCGTTGTCGTGGTCGGACAGTACCGGATACTCGAGATCGTGCCGTTCGACCACGGTCATCGTGGT
>JAUVNV010000118.1 GCA_030599515.1 Acidimicrobiia bacterium | reverse complement strand
CGTGAATGCTGCAATGCCAACGACCGATTATCTCGACCGAACACCCATGTCGTGGGACGAGTACGAAGCCCTCGGTAACGATGTCCGCGGCGAATACATCGACGGGGCACTCGTCATGAGCCCGTCACCAACCAGACGCCACCAGCGGGTCGCCCGCCGACTCGCTGAGGTGCTCGAGGCCGGGCGGCCTGCCGCCACCGGTGTTGAAACGGCCTGGGCATGGAGAACCGGCTCCGACGAGTTCATCCCCGACGTGATGGTCTTCGACGAAACCGAGGACGACGTTCGCCTCACCGTCACACCGCACCTCGTCGTCGAGGTGCTGTCGACCGATCGAGGCGCTGATCTGATCCGCAAGTTCCGTAAGTACGCCGACGCAGGGTTGCCCCGCTACTGGATCGTCGGACTCGACGAGACCGGGCCCGAGATCGTGACGTATGAACGGCGCACGGGCGTCTTCGTCGAGGCCGGACGCTTCCGCGGCGACACCGAAGTCATCCTCGATGTCGGGCCGATGACCGTCGAGTTCGCACCCAACGATCTGGAGACACAGACCAGCCCAACACCGGTGCCGCCATCCGCTCCGTGGTGCTTGCGCCCCCACGACAGGTGTTTGGCGGCACAGCAGATGGTGCTACGCCGGAACGGTAACCCACTCGTTCCGTCGAAAGATCAACCCACGCTGCGGTGTTTGAACAGCGCCTTTCTGGCAGCCTTGCTGATCTGTTTGTCCGGGTGGGCGGTTCCGATGGCTGCGAGTACTCCCTCGGTCTCGGCCCGGTCGACCCGCCATACGAGATCCAGCATCGCGGGCAGCCCGCCCGTCCTCGCCGCCGGGCCCGCCCACGCGCTCACCGCCGCCTCAGGGCCCCACTGCTCGATCACCGATCCGAGAAGGCGAACGAACCGGTCGGGATCCCCGCCGCAGTCCATGTCGTCGGCGTCGGCGGCCAGCGTGTCGACCTGCCAGATGGTCACGAACTGGTCGAACTCGGGGTCGCCGGTCATCGTTGAGACCGCGTCGGCGGCGTCGGGGCCGATCCGCAACAGTGCCCTCAAGGCGAGACCCCGGCCCGTCTCCCCCGCTGATCGGAGCGCGTCGACGAGCAGCGTCGCGGCATCGGATCCGTGATGGTCGGCCCAAGTGTCGATCTCGGCGGCGGCCTCGGCTTCGGGGAGGTCGGATGCAGCGGCAAGGAGTTCGTCGACGGTCGCCTCTCTGAGCGATCCAACGATCGGAGCTGACGTGACCCGAGAAGCGAAGCGTTGCACGACCCACTTGCCGAGACCTGTGAGAGCGATGGCGCCCCCCGACCGCTCCGGTGTCCCCCCGTACGGGGAGGGAGTCTCTTCCACCCCGTGGACCTCCACCGTCCCGAACTCCTCGAGTCGGTCGAAGGCCAGACGCAGCGACCATTCGACGAGCTCGCTCTCCATCTCGAGGCGATGGTCGGACACGTGGTCGAGGTCGAACGTGTCGAGCAGACTCGTCCAGATTTGGACGGCGATCTCGTCGATTTCCATCGGGCCGTGCCGGTAGATGTCGAGAAGGATCATCGGGACTGCCTCGTCGAGATCCTCCGCGTACCAGCCGAACCCGTAGTTGTCGTCGCGATACCTCATCTGCGTGGGACCGATCGCCCTGAAGAGCGTGAGCCACAGCCCGTAGAGCGACTCGAGCGCGTCGTCGAGAACATTGACGTTGGGACCCGGCACGACCTTCTTGCCACGAAGCGCGAGGGTGTTGGACTCGAGAGCGATCAGGAACGTGGAATGGACACCCGGCAACTCCACCGTCGACTTCGTCTTGAACACCCGATCGCCGATCTCAGGGTTGAATCGGTCGTTCGTTCCCAGGATCTCGATAAGGGCCTCACCGTCGGCGAGCTTGAGCTTGCCGGTGTCGGTGACGGGACGGCCGTCGCCGACGAACTCGACAAGCCGACGCACCCGCTCGGGCCACAGAGCGGCGCGAGCAGCCTCCTCCAGCTCGTCCCGAGGCGGTAGTGCGATCGGCGGCAGCGGAGCGATCGAGTCCCCGGTTGGACCCGAACCCGGTGGCAGCATCGTCGACGGTCCAAGGAGCGCGTCGCGTTCCTCGAACGGCTTCCGGTTGAAGTCCTCCATGAACCGCTGCAGCGATTGGGCGTCGTCCGTCTCGTACCCCTCGGCGCGAGCGGCGGTCATGAGCCGCTTCCCCATCGACCAGTTCGCCTCGTCGAGCGCCGCCGCATGGAAGTGCGGCCTGATCTGTTCCACCAACTCGGCTGCGGAGTGTGCGCTGGGGACGGACAGGACCCCGGTGTGGGAGAGGAACCGCAAGAACGCGGCGAACCCCGTCGGTATCAAGTCGAGGTCTTCAGGATCGAGCATCACTTTCGCCGGGTACAGGCCGAGCAAGATCTCCGCGATGTCTTCGGACCTCCACTGGGAGAGGTCCCCATCGAGGTAACCCCACTTGAAGTCCATCACGCCCGCGGCAACCCAGCCCAGATCCCTCCCCTTCGGTGTGCGCTCGAATCGCACGATGAGGTCGTCACGTACCCGCTCGTAGGACGCTTCGTCGTCGGGACCGAATCGTGTCTGCATCGGAACGATGGTACCGACTGACGGTGAGTCCGGAGCCTTGCTGCAGGAAGCACCGTTTCCGTCACACCCGGTCGATACGTTGTCGCTATCGCATCCCGATCGGAGGGGGTACCGTGAATGCTGCAATGCCAACGACCGAATACGTCGATCGAACACCCATGTCCTGGGAGGAGTACGAAGCTCTCGACGACGATGTGCGCGGCGAATACATCGACGGAACGCTCGTCATGAGCGCCGCACCGACTATTCCTCATCAAGAGGTGACGCTTCGCCTCGCCCGGCTCCTGATGGAGGCCGCCCCCGACGGAACCCGCGTCACGTTTGGAGCAGGGTGGAAGCCTGACGCCGATGAGTTCATCCCCGATGTCATGGTCTTTGACGACACCGGAGAGACACTCCGCCTCACGGCGACCCCACATCTCGCCGTCGAAGTCCTGTCTACAGACAGAGGGGCCGATCTGATCCGCAAGTTCCGCAAGTACGCCGACGCAGGTCTCCCCCGCTACTGGATCGTCGACCTCGACGAGACCGGGCCCGAGATCGTGACGTACGAACTGCGCGATGGCGTCTTCGTCGAGGCCGGACGCTTCCGCGGCGACACCGAAGCCACCCTCGACGCCGGACCGATGACCGTCGAGTTCGCACCCAACAACCTGCTGGTATAGACCAGCCCGACGGGGGACGAGGTCACGTCCCCCGTTCCGGATACGGGGAGCGCTTGTCGAAGCGCCGCTTCACCGGATCCGGCGGATGCTGCTTGTCGGCAGACTTTCCCTTCGGAAGGAACAGGGCGGCGATGAGGGCGAGCAACACGAACACGCCGAGGGTGAGCAGCGCCCCGTTCATCGCGTCGTACTGTGCTCGTTCGGTGATCTCCACCAGTTTCCCATCGACCGACGCGTCCAGTTCGGCGAAGAACTCCCGCTTCTCGTTCGCGGTGAGTTCGTCGAGAGCGTCCTCGTATCCAATGACGACACGGTCGAGATCCCCGGGAGCGGCCGACACGCCCGGCACCATCGCGCGACGTTCGTGCCTACGACCACACCACAGGTGGTTGTAGGCACAAACGATCGTGGGCCGACGGCCCGGACACATCGGTCAGGCCGAATCAGTGACTCTCCGGTCCTCGTCCCGTCGAGCGGGTCCGATGGCCCGATCACGGCGCGCTGAGCCCGCGGGAACTCGAGGTCCTCGAGATCCTCGCCGAAGGCGTCTCCAACCGCGAGATCGCGAACCGTCTCCACGTGAGTGAGGCGACCGTCAAGACCCACCTGGTCCACATCTTCACGAAACTCGACGTCGACACCCGAACCGCAGCGGTCACCGCGGGAGTCGAACGCGGGCTTATCAGGCTCGGATGACAGTGTCCCGAACAGCGTCGTGGACGTGGTGGATGTTCACCGTCGCCGGCCGGGCGACATCATTGGTCTCGGGACCGAAGACGTCTGCAACCCGCCGCGATTCGACTCGCCGGCTTCGACATGGTGAGGGGAGCGGGTCGAATCTGCAGTTCGTTGGACCCGCACGCGTTGCTGCGTTTCACGGCCGAGGATCACCCGTGCGAACCACGACCACCCCGAGCGGATGAGCAGTACCGCCGGAATCGCCACGAGGAGCGCCCCCGCGATGTCGCGGAGCGGCTCGATCGGATGTGTGTAGGCGCTTCCCGCCGTGAGCGGATCAACGGTTCCCGCCCAGGGAGTCTTTGTGATCAAGGCCCACACCAGGAGAACACCGAACGCGAGGATCAGGATGGTCAGGGTCCGCTGTGTCGTCTTCACCGTGTGCCCCCCGACCGTGCGAACCGTTTGAAGATGAGCCGGTCGGACGCACTTGCGATCCAGCGCCAGTTGACGGCAAGGTGGATCGTCGTAAGCCAGATCACCCATCCAACGGATGCGAGATGGAGCCAGAGCATGAACGGCGCACCGGGGGGCGTCACCCCGATCCACGGAAGTGCCACCTCTGAGATGAGAAGCCCGGAAGCGATGATCGAGACGAAGCCGATGAAGATGCCCACCACCAGCAGGTAGTTGACGCGATTCTGCAGCGAGGTTGCCGACAGCAGGCGCCGTGTGGTCGTGACCACCCAGTTGGCGTGCTGGAGGATGTGCGCGACCATCCCGATCGCGATCACGATGCCGAGCCACTCATGGATGGCGAGACCGGTCAGAGGCACGTTGACGACAACGATGAACAGAGCGAAGAGGGACGCGTCGACGGCGAATAGCCGCAGCGTGCGGTTTGGACGGGTCGGCGACCGTTCACCCGACCGCCTCACCTGGATTGTGGAGTCCATCGTCTTCATCACGCCCCCTCCGAGGTACTTCGTCGAGATGCAAGCACTCGAAGATGTGAAGAACCTGGCTGAAGGGTGAGAGACTCATGAGAATGGACGGAACGCGTTCTCATACTTCTTGGAGACCGCTCTCATCCTGTCCTCATGTTCTCGATGGATACTTCCGTAAACCGATTCAGTGAGTTATGAAACGCACCCTCAGCCTCATCGGCCTTCTCGTTCTCGGAATACTGCTGCTGTTCAACCCGGATACCGGTCTGATCACAGCCGTCGCCGGCGACGCGACGGTCGCTCTGCCGGCGGCCGCCGAACCGTCAACCACCGCCGGTCAACCACTCCCGATCGTTGTGCCCACCACCGCTGGAGAGCCGCCACTATCGACCAGCACCACGATCGCGGGATCGTCGAACGGTTCCGTGATCGGGGCCAGCGTCCCCACCGAGTTCGGACCGTTCCAGGTAGAGATCATCATCGAGAACGGCGAGATGGTGGACATCATCACGATCGCTGAACCGCACGATCGGAAGTCCCGACAGATCAACGACTACGTGATCCCTCTCTATGAGGAGGACGTGATCAGCACCCAGAGCGCGGACATCGATGCCATCTCGGGAGCGACGGTCACGTGGGGTGCCTACACGGCATCGGTCCGGTCGGCCATGGACGAAGCGGGGATCTGATCGACCTCCCCCAACCGACCCGTGTGGAACACGTCATGGGGACGGCAGTGCTGTTCGACATCCGCGACCCCTTCTTCCCTCCGAGCGCTCTCGACGAAGCCGTGGCGTTGCTGCACCGGGTCGAGGACACGTTCAGTGTTTTCCGGCACGACAGCGAGATCTCCCGGATCGCTCGTGGCGACCTCTCGATCGATGACGCCGATGCAACGGTTCGCGACGTCCTCGCTACTTGTGAGATGCTGCGACGCGACACCGGAGAAGCGTTCGACCACAGACCGGACGGCGGCCTTGACCCATCGGCCTATGTGAAAGGCTGGGCGGTCGCGGCAGGTGCCGGGATCCTCACCGAGGCCGGGATCGACTCGTTTCTGGTGTCGGCGGGTGGCGACATCATCGCCCGCGGTTCACCGTCCGGAGCAGACGCGTGGCACATCGGGATACGGGATCCCCTCGATGCCGATGCGACGCTCGGCACGGTGGAGTTACGGGACAGCGCTATCGCCACTTCCGGCCGGTATGAGAGAGGTGCCCACATCTGGGGCGTGCGCAATCGAGAGGAGGACCTCGCAAGCGTGTCGATCGTCGGCCCCGACCTCGGGATCGCCGACGCCCTGGCGACGGCGGTCTTCGCCGCCGGTCTCCGGGACATCGCCTGGCTCGGCGGCTTTCCCGATTACGAACTCGTCGCGGTGACCTCCGATCGGCGAATCCTTCGATCACCGATGGCGCCGTTCACAGGATCCGAGACACCAACGTAGGCGTGGGCGCTTGCGCGCACGGAGTCGATATCTTGGATCACTGGCTTCCGCCGGCCCGCTATTCCACTCCTGGTCGGCCCCGAGTGAACCTCCGTCCGATGGCAAGGACGATGCCGAGGAGGATGTAGACAACGCCCACGAGGGCGAGGACGAATTTCGGGATCGCCATGGCCGCAGCCAGCGGATTCCAGCCGCCCCAGCCACTCGGGTCACGGAGGTAGGCGAGCATCGCCACGTTCTCGACCAAGTCCAGCGCTCCCGCAACGAGGCCACCGGCCGCGATCACCGTTCCGGCCTTCCGACCGAAGTCGCCTCCGAACTGGCGTCTCGCCCACAGGGATCCGAAGAACAACGCCGGGGCGTAGAAGAAGATGAAGAGGAAGTCCCACAGGATCGTCACCCGAACAACGCCGAGATCGATGCCCCGCACCACGTCGTCGGCCCGCTCCGCCGTCCCTGCGAATTCGAGCTCAACGATCGGGAAGCCCTGAGCCGCGGCAGTGGTGACGGCCCCGGCTGCCAGCGCGGCGATCGCCCACAGCCACCAGAAGTCGACGAACCGGTGCAGCCTCTCGCGTCGCGGCATCAGCGATCAGTGCCCACTCGATACCACACGGGTCCCGGGAGCGAACGTGTCGTGCCACCCGGTGTTCGTCGGCGACCTGCTGATCGTCACCGCAACGTAGATCACCGCGGCGATCTCGGCCAACCCACCGATGTACGGGAGGAGGCCCAGCAAGTACCAGATGTTGCGGCGGAACGCCATCTCAAGCGACGGGTTGCCTCCATCCGGACCCACGGTCCTGAGCCCCAGGGCCATCTTGCCGATCGTCCGCCCGGCGTGCGACTCCGTCAGGGTGAAGTACGCCGTGACGATCGCCACGGCGAGGACGCTCGTCGTGAACCCTTCCGAGAAGCCGGCTATCGGCATCGCGTAGACGATGACGATGCCGATCAGCAAGGAGTCGATGATGCGAGCGACGGCCCGTCGCTTGAGACTCGCACCGATGCTCAGCTCGGAGCTCTCAACAGATCTGTCTTCCCGATCCACCGCGACTGACTCCCTCTGGTCGGGTCTTTGCCCTGGCGACGATAGCGACCCGCCGGCATCGGCCCACCGCGGAAGTCGACGGCCCGATGCTCGTCTCGAGTCGTGCCGAAATATCCCTGGTCACCACCGTGCTGCCCGCGTAGAGTCGGAGTGGTCCGAGCTACCGGGGAGGGAGCGCAATGACACAGTTCATGATCGTGTACAAAGGCGACGCTACAGACATGTCGGAGATGACCCAGGAGGAGATGCAGGCCGTCATGGCGAAGTGGGCCGAGTGGATGCAAGAGGTGGGATCGGCCCTCACCGACATCGGTGCGCCGTTCGGCCCGTCAGCCTCGATCGTCGACGACGGTTCACCGGGGACCGCAGTGTCGCTCACCG
>JAUVNV010000159.1 GCA_030599515.1 Acidimicrobiia bacterium | reverse complement strand
GTGTTCGATGAGCCGATGACACAGTCGAGGAACCAGGGTCAGATTCTGGGCGAGGAACGGCCGGGTGATCGACTGGTGATCGCAGGCGAGTGGTTCGATGGTCGCTTCGTCGCCGAATCGGTTCGCGTCGATGACCACGCCGCGTCGGATGCCGGTCCGATCGTTGGCGAACTGATTCGCCGGACCGAGCGAGCGCTCCAGGTGCAGACCGACGATGCGATGGTCACCGTCGAGGTACCGGAAGATGCAGAGGTCGAGGTGCCCGGCATCGACGGGATCAACGACGTCACCCAGTTGCGCCACAACCTCGAAGTCCAGCGCATGTCGAAGTCGAAGGGCAACACGGTGAACCCGGACGAGTTGGTCGAGCGCTACGGCGCCGACACGGTCCGCCTCTACTTGATGTTCGCGTTCGACTGGGAGAAGGGGGGCCCGTGGGACTCGCGTGGCATCTCGGGTTCCCGCAGATTCATCGAAGACGTCTGGAAGATCGGAACCGCCGTGTACGAGCCGGGCGCGGTGTCCGACGATTCGTCACTCGCGTTGCGTCGCTCGGCCCACCAGACCATCACAAGAGTGGGGCGCGACATGGAGGCGTTCAAATGGAACACCGCCATCGCCGCCCTGATGACACTCCGCAACGACCTACTCGAGGCCCGGCGCAACGCGACGGTGTCGCTCGATGCGTGGAACGAGGCCGTCGACCTCCTGCTCGTGCTGCTCGCCCCGATTGCCCCGCACGTCACCGAGGAGGTCTGGTCCCGGCGTGGTAACGCAGAGAGCATCCACCTTCAGTCGTGGCCGGAGGAGGACCCTCAAATCGCTGCCGACCAGACGGTGACCCTCGTCGTGCAGGTGAACGGCAAGGTGCGCGACCGCATCGACGTCTCACCCGACATCGACGAGGAAACCGCCGTTGCTGCAGCGATGGCGTCGGAGCGTATCCAGAAGTGGCTCACCAAGGGTGAGGTCCGCAAGGTCATCGCCCGTCCGCCGAACCTCGTCAACCTCGTCATCAATTAGGGCTCAGGCGCCCGCTGCGGCAGCGGCCTTCCTTGCCGCGATCGCGATGAGATCCCACACGGGAGCGAACGGCGGCGCGTAGGCCAGATCGACCCACTCGAGTGCTCCTGCCATCATGCCGTCCCAGATAGCGGTGGCGAAGACGTCGATGCGCTTCCCGGCACCACTGCCGCCGACGATCTGGGCACCGACGAGCCTGCCGCTCCCGCGCTCTGCCGTCACACGGATCGTGAGCTCCTCCGACCCGGGCATGTAGTGGGCGATCGTCCCACCGCTCACCGTTGCGTCGACAACGTCGAATCCGGCAGCCGCGGCGTCCGAGGAGCGGAGACCCGTCGTGGCGATCTCGAGGTCATGCACGCGAGTGATCGCCGTCCCGATAGCCCCAGGGAACACAACGTCACCGCCGGTGATGTTGACGCCGGCCACCCGTCCGGTCTTGTTCGCCACGGTGGCGAGATGCATGTTCACGGGGCGGCCGGTCACACGATGCTGCACCTCCGCACAGTCCCCCGCCGACCACACTCCTTCGATCCCGGTTCGTTGATGATCATCGACGGCGATGGCGCCGGTCTCGCCGAGCGGGATGCCTGCATCGCGCGCGAGTTCGACGACCGGGCGGGACCCGATCGACAGGACAACGACGTCTGCCGGAAGGCTCCCTCCTTCGATCGAGATCCCGGTCACGCGATCGGTGCCTTCGATCTGCTCGACCATCGCTCCAGTGAACACGTCGATACCCATCGAACGCACCGCTTCGGCCACCTGTTCACCGAGGTCTGCATCGAGCGTTCGCGGGAGCACGGCGGGCAGGCCTTCAACGATGGTCACGGCCCAGCCCTTGGTGTGGAATGCCTCAGCGACCTCGAGACCGATGTAGCCGCCCCCAACGATCACAGCGTTGCCGCACCCGGCATCGGCGATCGATCTGAGCGCTGCCGCATCTCCGAGTGTGCGCAGCGTATGCACACCATCGAGACCACGGCCGGGCATCGGTGGCACGAACGCCCTGGCACCGGTCGATACCATCAGGTGGTCGAAGCCCTTCTCAAGGCTGGTCTCTCCGTCGGCATCTTGCACCTCGACGACACGGCGGTCGAGGTCGATCGCGGTGACCTCGTGCCTGAGGTGCAGGTCGATTCCCGCACGAGCGAACTGTTCGGGTGTCCGAGCGATCAGCTTGTCGATCGGATCGATGATTCCTGCGATGTGATAGGGCTCCCCGCACGCCGCGTAACTGGCGTGATTGCCCATCTCGTACGCGATGACTTCGAACTCCCGGTTCCGCCGCCTCACCTGGCTCGCCGCCGTCATGCCGGCAGCGTCTGCTCCGATGACGACCAGTCGCTCACCCATTCGATCCTCCGATGCGCCGGGATTCCTCGTGTTCCGGTCAGACCCTATCGCCCTCGCCACTCGGGATCGCCACGTACGCTGCGAACCCTGGGCTCGTTCGGGCGTATAGGTGCTGTGCACATAGATACTCTGGCGGCGCACCGAATGCCTGCAGCTAGTGCTGTGTCCACGGACCTTTGCGCCGTTCTGTCGGCCAGGGCCGCCGCTCGCGGCGTCCTCGTCCTCGACGCAGTCCCGACTGCGCCTTCGTCCTGCGTCCTTGCGCCCAACGTCCCTGACTCGACATCGACACCACGAACGTTCGTGGACATAGCACTAGCGGCCGATCTCCGGATTCTCTTGGATGACGCGGGTGCGGATCGTGTAGACCGAATCCCCCGACAGGATTCCGCCCCGCCCGAAGAGGCGCCCATGCTGCCAGTTGGAGAGTCCGAGTTCCGGCTTGTCGAGCGCGTACTGACCATCGACCCAGCGGGTGAAGCCGTTGCCGACGAACGGCGCGTCGACGAGGTCGAAGAACCGATCGTGCTCCGCTCGGTCTTCGGAGACCAGCGAAGTGACGAATCGCGGGCTGTACCGGTTGAAGAGATCGGCCGCCACGTCGATCGATGGCACGACGACAAGCGTGACCTCGGGGCTGTCCTCCCACTCCCATTCGTCACCGAGTCGGCTCTCCGCGATGGACTCGGCCTGATACTCCCGATGATCGCCGTCGGCCCGTGCGATCGGAACCATCCGGGCGAACCATGCTTTCGGCACGGCGCCGGTCGATGATTCGAGGACGTGGAGTTTCGGTTGAACACCGCGCCGTTCACCGGCCCGCTCGAGCGCTCGGAGGAACTCAGGAACCAGTTCGCCGGCCCGCTCCTCCACGATGCAGCACGTGTTGAGCGTGTTGCACACCTTGCGGTCGAGCGAGTGGTAGACGGCCGCACCGAACGCCTGGGTATCGGCGGTCGCACCGGCGACGATCCAGGCGCCGCCGGTTCCGTGGAGGCTCACCGAATTGCCTGCCTGGCGGGCCACGGCGCCGAGTTGCGCCGTCGCTCCCCCCGAACCTCTGGCCACCGCGAGGGCGAGACGGGGATCCGAGAACATCGCCCATGCTGCTGCATGCGACGCACTGTCGACGAGCACGGCGGCTCCCGCTGGGAGACCAGAGAGTGACAGCGCCGGTCGGAGGGCGTGTGCGACAATCGCTCGAGCCGTGCCGAGCGCGTCGGAGCCGATCCGGAACACGACGGTATTGCCGCTGCGCAGCACTCCGGTGGCATCGGCGAAGACGTTCGGGCGACCTTCGAAGACGAAGCCAACCACACCGAGGCCGTCCCGGATCTGGTCGACCCGCCAGCCGTCGTGTTGGGTGGTCTCGACGACACTGCCTCTGCCGGTCGGAGCGTCCCGCCACGACCGAAGCCCTTCGATCATGTCGGAGCGCATATTCTCGCTCAGAATGAGCCGTGTCGCCGATCGGCCCCGGGACCGTGCCTTGGCCACGTCGGAGCGGTTCGCAGCGGCGACCGGGCCGAAGGAGTCGTCGTCGGCAAGCGTGGCTGCGAACATCTCGTAGAACTCTGAGATCCGGTCATCGCTGATACGACTCATCTGTCCGAAAGCGGCAGAGGCAGCATCAACGGCAGTGGTGGCGATGGCCTGCTCGGACGCGGGCACGTGCAACAGGCCCCCGTCGCTCTGCATCACGATCAGGGAATCACCGGGTTCGAAGGATGCCGCAAGGTCCTCGCTTACTCGTGTGATCCGATCGCCACCCCATACGATCGGCATGCCCGCTGTGAGTTTCTCGATTCGCTCCATAGCCAGACCCTAGAAGCGTCGCGCCCGGCACGCCGCCCGAACTGCAGTTCTCAACGACCGTCGAACGCGCCATCTCATGCAACAAGTCGTTGTCGTCGGCGACGAACTGCCCGCTGCAGCCACACCAACGCTTCCATTCGGTCTACTCGCCGGAGCTTCTCATGGACCCCGTGAGTTTGTTCAGTTCCATGTCGTACAGGACGCAGGTGATCTTCCGATCGCCGTCGGCCCAACCCTCTGCCAAGGGGGTTATCGGGAAGATGTCGAGACGCGACGTGTCGTATGGTGAGCCCACATAGCTTTCGAAGAGAGGCAAGCATCTGGCCATGCCCTCTTCAAACAGTGCATCGTTACCGGGGAACACACCGTCCAGCGCATCGAGATCAGCGTACACCTCGTTGTCGTGCGGATCATCGCAATCAACCATCGGCACGGTTTCAACTTCTTCTATGATCTCTCCGTTTGCCGTCTCATCATCGAAGCAGTCTCCCGGCTTCAGATCGGCCACCGCGTTGGAAGAGCACGATGCCAGGACGAGAATCGATACCGCCAGCAGCCCCGAAACTCGCAGTGACGACGTCATACGCAACCCAATCTCCTAGATCAGTCCATCAGCATCCTAGTTGTTTCGGATCTCCCCTCGCTGGCTGCGCAACGACCGTGTCCGGCCAGCGGGGGACCTCCAATGTGTGGATCGCTTCACGGCATTGATCATGCTTGAAGTGACCGTGCCGGTACGCTCCGAACCGTGGATGAATCAAGTTTCGATCGGGCACGAAAACGCCTGAAACCGCCGGCGATGCCCAAGGACGACCGGGGCAGGTCGAAGCTCGTCCTCAACACACTGGTCCTCCATCTCCACCCGGCGAGAATCCCGGAACGAACACTGAAATGGACCTATACGTGGGGTCTCGGTGGTCTCGCAGCGCTGCTCCTCATGATGCTCATCCTCACCGGCGTGTTCCTGCAGGCGAACTACACGCCTGCCGCACCAGATGCGTACCTGAACATTCTGAATCTGCGATCGAACGTCTGGTTCGGCGATCTCCTCCGCAATGTCCATCACTGGTCGGCGAATCTGCTGATCGTCGTGGCGGTGCTGCACCTCCTCCGGGTGTTCTTCACCGGTGCACATCGCCCGCCGCGGGAGGTGAACTGGATCTTCGGCGTCGTGATGCTCCTCCTGATCCTCGGCGCGAATTTCACCGGCTATCTCCTTCCCTGGGATCAACTCGCCTTCTGGGCTATCACTGTGGGTACGAGCCTCGTCTCCTACATCCCCCTGGTCGGCAATCAAATCGGTTCGCTCCTCCTCGGCGGGCCGGAGGTGACCGGAGCTACGCTCCTCAACTTCTACTCCCTCCACATCTCGTTCATCCCGCTCTCGCTGGTGGTTCTCATGTCGCTCCACTTCTGGCGAGTGCGCAAGGACGGCGGCCTGACCATCCCCCGCGAGATCGGAGAGCCGCCGGTCGAGCGTCCCGCCCGGGTAACGACGATCCCCCATCTCGTTCGCAGGGAAGCGGTGTGGGCACTGGCATGGATTGCCATCATCATCATCTTCTCGGTCTTCGTCGCCGCACCGCTTGAAGGTATCGCCGACCCCAACGTGAGCCCCAACCCTGCCAAGGCCCCGTGGTATTTCATGGGCATCCAGGAGCTGCTCCTGCACTTCCATCCGTTCGTCGCAGCCATCGTGATCCCGACGATCGCCCTCGCCGGGTTCTTCGCGCTGCCGTTCATCGACCACTCCACCGAGCACGAAGGGATCTACTTTCGGTCGAAGCGGGGGCGCTCGCTGGTTGCCATGGCGGTGGGCTTCTCGCTGATCATGACGTCGGCATGGGTTGTGGCCGACGATCGATTCTTCGACTGGACGAACTGGCTCGC
>JAUVNV010000195.1 GCA_030599515.1 Acidimicrobiia bacterium | reverse complement strand
TGATCTGGTCACGATGACGGTCGCGTCGCTCGAGTACTCCGACATTCAGGAGATCGCCAGGATCAAGTCGATCAAGATGCCCGAGGACCCGACGGGTAAGACGCGTCAGGTCAACAACACCAACCGTCTCCTCGGCACCTACCCCGGCGTCGTGGGCCTCAAGACCGGTGACACGCCGTTCGCGAACAAAGTGTTGCTCGGCGTGACCGAACGAGGCCCACGAAGAATCGTAACCGTCGTCATGGGCTCCGACGACCATTTCAGCGACAGTCGCGAACTCATCGACTGGGCCTACGGCACCTACGGACTTCGCGATCGATGGCTGCGTCCCTTCTTCTCGGAACAAGGGGGCGGTGCAACCGTAAGCGCGAGCTTCGACTTGACCGAGTCCGAGCAACGCCGACTCGGAGCGATGCAGAAGATTGACGACGGGCGCTGGCGAATGTCCACGCTGGCCGACCTTCCGAAGGCGGCGTTGATCACCGAGTGGTTGAAGGCTGCCTTGCCCACCGTGGCCGGTGGCGATCGATGATCGAGCCGTTCCTCGAAGTCATCGATGAGGAGACACTTCAGCGACGGGTTGCCGAGCTCGGCGAAGAGATCACCGAGAGCTTGACCGATCCCAATCCGGTCGTGATAGGGGTGCTGAAAGGATCGGTCCCATTTCTCACCGACCTCTCCCGGCATCTCCCGCTGACCATCGAGATAGATTTCCTCAGCCTGACGCGCTTCGGCCGGGAGGGGCGGGTGTCGATCGCGATGGATCTCTCGACTCCGGTCGAGGGGCGCTCGGTGTTGATCGTCGAGGACATCGTCGACACGGGGTTGACGCTCACAACCATGCGCAAGATGCTGTTCGCCAGAGGAGCGAAGAGTGTCACGACGGTCGCTCTGCTCGACAAGGCGAAACGGAGGATCGTGGAGGTCCCCGTAGAGCATCGAGGGTTCGAAGTCGGTGACGAGTTCCTCCTCGGCTACGGCATGGACTGGCAGGGACGGTACCGAAACGTCTCTTCGATCTGGGCCGTGATGGACCTCTCGGTACTCACCGCGGATCCGGAGTCATTCGGTCGCCGCGCCCTTCGCTGACGATCCTCGATCAGATTGATCTGCTCGCTGGTGATAGGCTGATTGCATGAGCGATCGGGTTGCCATGGAAATTGTCGGCGTTCGGGTGGAACTCCCCACCAACACGCCGATTCTGCTGCTCAGGGAACGCGACGGCACGCGGTACCTCCCGATCTGGATCGGCACGCCTGAGGCGACGGCGATCGCTTTGGCGCTCGAGGGGATCGAGACGGCACGACCCCTCACCCACGATCTGATGAAGACGCTGCTCGATGCTCTCGGCGCCGACATCGAACGGGTCGACGTGACGTCACTCGATGAAGGCACCTTCTTCGCCGACCTCGTCATCGAGTCGGAGGGAGAGGAGTTGACGATCTCGGCCAGGCCTTCGGATGCCATCGCCTTGGCCACGAGATCGGGAGCGCCCGTCTTCGCATCCAGGGAGTTGCTCGACGAGGCGGGCATCGAGATCCACGACGACACGGAGGAGGCAGAGATCGAGCGCTTCCGCGAGTTCCTCGACGATGTGACCCCGGAGGACTTCGAGCGCGACTCGACTTCCTAGACGAGTTCTCCGTACGGACGCAGACTTATCCACAAGGGTTGTTGACAACGCGCGTGTTCCTCTCCTAGTTTCACCGCCGTAGTTCAGCTGGCGGAATTACGTTGATGTAAGCTGTGCGAACTGGGAGGCACAAGGAACATGGTGGACAGCAGGACCGATCAGGCTATCGATGGGTATCGAGCCCCTCAGGTGTGCAATCTGGTCGGCATCACGTATCGTCAGCTCGACTACTGGGCTCGCACCGGGCTCATCACGCCGTCGCTTCAGCAAGCGACCGGATCGGGGAGTCAGCGGCTCTACGCATTCCCCGACATCGTGCAGCTCAAGGTGGTGAAGCGCCTCCTCGATGCCGGCATGTCGCTGAAGAAGATCCGGAAGGCGATGGACATCCTGAGAGCGGAACTCGAGTCCGAGAGCCCCCTCTCAGACGTCACGTTGCTCTCGGACGGCAAGACGATCTACGCGGCACACAGCCCTTCCGAACTCGTCGACGTGTTCCGCGGTGGTCAGGGTGTGTTCGGGATCGCGGTCGGTCCCGTGCAAGAGGAACTTGTCGGTGAGATCCACCGCCTGTTCCCGGATCGGGCGATTCCGGGCGAGCGTGAGGTGAAGGCATCGACGGCAACGGGTCACTGATCGACGATCTCCTCGCGGAGCCGGCCGACCGGGTCGAGTTCGCCCACTCCAGCGAGCGGGAGTTCGCGCGGTTGCTCGACTTCTACGACGTCCCGTGGGAATACGAGCCGAGAGTCTTTGCCATCGAGTGGGACGAGTCGGGGGCTGCCACGAGGCAGTTCCGGCCGGACTTCTATCTGCCGAACGATGATCTCTTCATCGAGATCACGACGATGAATCAGAAGCTCGTCACCAAGAAGAACGGCAAGATCCGCCGCCTTCGGGAGCTGTACCCGGACGTGCGGTGCAAGGTCTTCTATCAGAGGGATTTCCACCACCTGCTGGTGAAGTACGGCCTGGAAGAGCCGGAGGACGTCGAGCTTCCAGAAGCACCGACCCGCATTCCCGGGCCACCCGAAGTCATCAACCTCTCTGCCGATTCGAACGCCGTCTGACGCTGCGAACCAAGGGTTCACGGCGTCCCATATGCCGTCCCATATAGCGTCGTGAGCCCGCGGAATGGGATACGGCTAGCCTGAACCGGTGATCGTCGAGAGGATCGTTGAGGCCGCAACCGGTGGTTTGGCGGTCTCTCGCGCACTGGATCCGAAGCTGAGAGGTCAACTTCTCGCACGCCTCGGATCCTGGGAGCTGCCCTGCGTACGGGGCCGCACGGTCGTGTCCGATGCCTGTGACGACACCGTCGTGGTGGGGTATCCGAACTACCTAGGTGTCTTCGATCGTGGCGGTGGATCTCGAACGATCATGCTCACCGGTGCGTGGTCACAACTCCGCCCGGTCCCTGACGGAGTCACGGTCGTCACCATCGAGGAGGCCGTGCCGGGAGCGATCGCGACGAACGCCCTGGGCGACGTGCGCCGACTCGCGAAGGGTCTCCGGCAGGTGCGGGGAGTACAGTTGGCGATTCGGCCACAGAGCCCCGTGATCGTCGCTCTCCTGCCGTTCTCACCGGGAACGCGCCTACTGGCCCTTCCCGGCGTGACGGCTCTGGAAGGTGACTTTCCGGAGTATCCCGGCGGTGTCAGGATCGAACCGTCGTCGGACGCGAGCAGCTCCGTCCTCACTCGATATGCTGCCGACCTCGAACGACTCATCATGGAGGAGGCGTAGGCGTGCAGGTATTCGGTGTCGATGTGGGCGGATCGGGGGTCAAAGGTGCCCCGGTGGATCTCGAAAGCGGGGCTCTCGCCGCGAAGCGCCTGCGAATTCCGACCCCCCAGCCTTCCGCTCCCTACGCCGTGACCTCCGCGATCGCCGAGATCGTCCGATCCCATGGATGGTCCGGACCGGTAGGCGTCACGATCCCTGGCGTTGTGCGCGCCGGGGTGGTCGAGACGGCCGCGAACATCGACGACGGGTGGATTGGAGTTGATGCGGCCGCGATGCTCAGTGATCGTCTCGAGATGCCGGTCACCGTCCTCAACGATGCCGATGCCGCCGGGCTTGCTGAAGCACGGTACGGGGCGGCCGCCGGCGTCGGCGGTGTTGTGATTCTCCTGACGTTCGGCACCGGGATCGGGAGCGCCTATCTCCACGATGGGCGCCTCATACCCAACACCGAACTCGGTCACCTGATCTTCAACGGTCAGAAGGCGGAGCGCTACGCCGCCGGACGGCTCGTCAAGCGTGGCGAGCTCGAGATCGACTGGTGGGCGACCCGGGTCGATGGACTCCTTGCCTACATCGAGGAACTCTTCTGGCCCGACCTCTTCGTTTTCGGCGGAGGAATCTCGAAGAGATTCGAAACGTACTCGCATCACTTCACGACGCGAGCTCGCATCGTGCCCGCCGTTCTCAGAAACCAGGCCGGTATCGTGGGTGCCGCCTTCGCAGCATCGATGAGGAGCGACACATGAATGAGACCACCGGCACGTTCACAACGCAGGACGAACTGGCGTTGCATACGAGGACCTGGGCACCGGATGAGGAACCGCAACGCGCGATGCTCATCGTCCACGGTCTCGGGGAGCACTCCGGGCGCTGGGATCACGTCGCCCGCTTCTTCGCCGACCGGGGCTACGCGGTCGCCGCATTCGACCTCAGGGGGCATGGGAAATCGGAAGGAACCCGAGCGCACACCAATTCCTTCAACGACTTCGTCGACGACGTTCAGGGCATCGTTGAATCGGGCCTCGTGCGAACGGACATTCCATGGGTGCTCTACGGACAATCCCTCGGAGGGCTGATCTGCGCCTACTACCTCGCTGAAGATCGGCCGCACCCCGACGCCGGAATCCTCTCCGCGCCGGCGCTCGAAGCCGACGTGCCCGGTGCGCTGCGGGTGGCAGCCCAGGTGCTCGGGAAGATCATGCCGAAGCTTGCCATGGCCAATTCGATCGAGGGTGAGCAACTTTCCCGCGACGAAGCGGTGGGGGAGGCGTACTTCGCCGATCCCCTCGTGTACACGAAAGCAACGACTCGCTTCGGCATGGAGTTGTTCGGAGCACAGGACCGTTCTCACGATGTGATCGGAGAGATCGACACACCAACGCTGGTGATACACGGTGGTGATGATCCGCTGGTGCCTCCATCGGCGTCTGCGCCGCTCGCCGCGCTGGACTCGGTGGACCGGAAGGTCTACCCGGGACTCCGACACGAACTGCACAACGAACCGGAACAGGTTCAGGTGCTCTCCGAGATCGCCGCCTGG
>JAUVNV010000136.1 GCA_030599515.1 Acidimicrobiia bacterium | reverse complement strand
GGCAAGGAGATGATGGAGCACACCAACATGCCGAACGGCATCGAGGTGACGGGCGCGGTCTTCGAGTCCCCGGCAAGCATCGTCTTCGACCAAGCAGAGAACCGCCTCCACACGATCAAGGCCGTGATGGTGGCAACGCTGGCGTGACCCGTAGTTTGTAGTAGTTCTTGCAGCTCGCAGCTCGGGTCTTTCTACCTTCTACTTTCTACTTTCTACTCTCTACTTTCTACTCTCTACTTCCTGTCACACCCTCGCAATACGTTGTCGGTATCGCATCCCGTCTGGAGGGGGTACCGTGAATGCTGCAATGCCAACGACGGAACGACTCGACCGCACACCCATGTCGTGGGAGGAGTACGAATCTCTCGTCGACGTCCGCGGTGAGTACATCGACGGAGCGCTCGTCATGAGTGCAGCACCGAGCGGGCCTCATCAGGATGTTTCACTCAACCTCGCCCGTGTCCTGATCCGCATGGCGCCTGAAGGTGCACGGGTTCGGTTCGGATGGGGTTGGAAGCCGAATCGAGATGAGTTCGTTCCCGACGTGATGGTCTTCGACGACACCGACGAGACACTCAGGCTGACCGATACCCCGCATCTCGCCGTCGAGGTCCTCTCCACTGACAGAGGAGCAGACCTGATCCGCAAGTACCGCAAGTACGCCGAAGCCGGACTCCCCCGGTACTGGATCGTCGACATCGACGAGACCGGGCCCGAGGTCGTTACCTACGAGCTCCGGGATGGTGTCTTCGTCGAGACCGGCCGCCATCGTGGAGACACCGAAGTCACCCTCGACATCGGCCCGATGACCGTGACGTTCGCCCCGAACAGCCTCCTGGCGTGACCCGGCTTCGCCGGGCGTATCCCGTATCCGGTATCCGGTAGTCGGTAGTGGGGACCCGACGAACTGTCCTTGGTCTTGCTGTCGGCTGTCGGCTGTTGGCTGTCCGCTGTCCCCTTTCGGGAATGCGTCCGACTTCCCGTGAGTTCACCGAACATATCTATGCGAGAGGGAACACTGATGAGTCGCGGACGCGTTCGGATCGAGGACGGGCAGAAGAGAGTTCGGGTCTATCTCGGCGGTCAAGTCATCGCGGACACGACCAGCCCGAAGCTGGTCTGGGAGAAGCCGTACTACCCCGTCTACTACTTCCCCCAGGACGACGTTCGTACGGAAACCCTTCTTCCAACGGAACACACGAAACGATCCCCGAGTCGCGGCACAGCCGAGGTCTTCGACGTGAAGAGCTCCCGCCACACCGCCGAACAGGCCGCCTACCGGCACACTGATTCGCCGATCGAGGATCTCCGGGAGATGATTGCGTTCGAGTGGAGGGCGATGGACGCCTGGTTCGAGGAGGACGAAGAGGTGTACGTCCACGCACGCGACCCGTACACCCGCGTTGACGTTCTCCAGAGCTCACGAACCATCCGGGTCGAGGTCGACGGCGTGACCGTGGCCGAATCCAACAAGCCCCGGTTCCTGTTCGAAACGGGCCTCCCCGCTCGCTACTACCTCCCGAAGACGGATGTCAATTTCGAGTATCTCACCGCAACGGACACCGCAACGCACTGCCCGTACAAGGGCACCGCCCGGTACTGGTCGATCAACACGACCGGTGACGCTCACGACGACGTCGTGTGGGGATACGACACTCCCTTACGCGAGTCGCAGGAGGTTGCCGGCTACGTCGCCTTCTACAACGAGAAGCTCGACATCTACGTCGACGGCGTGCTCGAGGAGAAACCGAAGACGATCTTCTCCTGACGGGAGACGCTCCAGACCGTCCGGTCAGTCGACGGATCCGGGGGCAGCGACCCACTCGTGTGACTGCCCGGTGATCCCAGCGATCCTCTCGAAGCCACGGTCGTAGTGGAGCACGGTCGCTCCGCCGGCCTCCGCTGCGGCGGCGATGATGAGGTCGGGGATCGGGAGACGGTGCTGCCCGACTGCCGCCAGTGATCGCTGGATGTACCTCGTACGATCCATCACCGTCTCGTCGATCGGGATGTGCTCGAATCCGGCGAGCTCATCGGCGATGGCGTCGTAGTCCTCTCGGCTTCGGGCCGAGTAGAGCACTTCGAGATTCACGATCGAACATGTTGCGAGCAATCCGAACTCTGAGAGTCGACGGAGTCGGTCTCTGACGAGGGGATTACCGGCTCTTGCCAGGGCACTCTTGTCGACGAGATAGCGGTCGGGGTCAGCGCCAGGCATCATCCATGACCTCGTCATCATCGAGATCGAGTCCATCGGACGCCACGATTCGATCGAGGAACCGGCGACGCCGGTCGAGGTCGATCACCTCCTGAAGGGCGCGGTTGACGGTGTCCTTCATCGTCCCGGTCCCGAGTACCCGGCGGGCCCGATCGAGTGCGTCGTCGTCGATGTCGACGAGTCGTTTCACCATGCCCACAGTATATCTCGATGACATGATCACAGATATATCAGGAGGGTGTGACAGATTCGCGAACCGAGCGCTGCCACGCCACGATCACGGCGGCAGATCCCGCAGCGGCGAGGGCGGACAGCAGCCACATGACGTCGTAGGAGCCGGTGTGATCGACGATTGCGCCGAAGATCGGCGGTGCGATCCCCAAGCCGGTGAGGAAGCCGAACAGCACGACTCCCGACGCGCGGCCGGTCGAAGCAACGCCGGCTTCCACCATCACAGCGACCATCCCGACCGAGTTCCACGAGCTCGACCCCGCTGCGATGAGCACGGCGGCGGGCCACAGCAACCAAGCTGCGGCTGCTCCGGAGAGGTAGAAGAGGCCGGCAGCAGCGATTGACAGGACCGCCATTGCCCCCAGTGAGCCGCGGAAGGCTCCTGATCGTTCGGCGTAACGGCTCCACAGGATCCTTCCCGGCACGGCCACGAACGCGATCACGGCAGCTGCAATCCCTCCAGCTACCGGAGAGAGGCCCAGCATCTCTTCCGCGAAGAGCGGAACGAGGAAGGTGACGGCACCGGAGAGACCCATAAGGAAGCCGAAGCCGGCGAGCCACCAGATCGCACTCGGCAGCGGAGCACGGCTCCGCGTCCGGTGCTCGGTCGTCACCTTTGGTGCGGCGGGAACCGCCCAAGCCGTTACAGCGGCGAGCACCAACGGGACCACAGCAACGATCAGATAGGCGCCGCGCCATCCCAGGATGATCGCCAGCGTCGGCACGGTCAATCCGCCGAGGAAGATCCCTGCCTGGACTCCCGATTGCTTCACCCCGGTGATGACGCCCCGCTTGCCGGCGGGGACGTCTTCAGCGATCAGCTTGTTCGTGGCGGGATTCGCCGTGGCCTGCGAGATCGCACCTGCGAGAGCTCCGACGAACAGCATGGCGTAGGCGACAGCGGTGCCGAGGATCAGGAACGTCGCTCCGGCGGTCACGAACAGCGCGATGAGCGACTTCTTGCCGCCGATCCGGTCGGTGACCCGGCCTGCTATCGGAGACAGGACGGCCGCTGCCACGTTCACGAGACCGAGCACGACTCCGAGCTCCGCCCGGCTGATCGACAGGTCGTCGATGATGAAGGTCGCAAGGATCCCGAGCGAAGCCGGCGTGAATGTCGCCGCCGCCATCGCGGTGAACAGAAGCGAGCCGAAGACGGTGCGGCGGATGTCGCTCATCGGAGTGGTCACGGGCTGATTCAAGTCGGGTCACGCCACTCAGGCATCGCAGCTCAGGCCAGGCACCGACCCCACTTCGATGTCGGTAGTGTTCCGGCACCCCCCCAACGGACACGAACTGATGCCGCATCCGACCACGCAGAACGAAAGCCAGCACAGGACCGAGGCTCGCATCTGGGTCGAACTCGGGCTGCTGGCCCTGATGTGGGGCAGCACGTTCCTGCTGATGAAAGTGGCGGTTCCTTCGGTGCCCGCGTTCACGATGTCCGGTGTCCGGGGGCTCCTCGCCGCCGCGATTCTCTGGATCGCCATGCGGGCAACACGTAGGGACACGAAACGATCGAACGAGAGTTGGGTGCCGCCGGTGGTGCTCGGAACCTTGAGCGGATGGCTGCCCAATGTGCTCACGGCATGGGCACTGCTGCGACTCGACAGTTCCGCAGCCGGGATTCTGAGCGCAGCCGCACCGATCTTCGTCGTGATCCTGGCTCACTTCTTCCTCGCCAGCGAGCGCATCAGCGGCATCCAGGCCGGCGGTGTCGTGATCGGTCTCGGCGGAGTTG
Organism: Acidimicrobiia bacterium; assembly: GCA_030599515.1. Lineage (GTDB taxonomy): Bacteria > Actinomycetota > Acidimicrobiia > Spongiisociales > UBA5794 > JAHEEL01. Next base: position 2,592 of record JAUVNV010000136.1, on the reverse strand, counting down.
CACTCATCATCGGTGTCACACCGGCGTCGTTCGGCGGTCAGGATCTCGCAGGTCAACTCGCCATGATCACCGTCGCTCTCAGTTACGCGGCGGGGACCGTCTACGCCCGCATGATCGGACCGCAAGATGCTCCCCGCCTCGCAATGCGTCAGCAGCTCGTGGCAGGGGTCGTAGCCGTGACCGTCGCCCTCGTGCTGGAGCAGCCGTGGAACGTCGAACCCGAACCGATCGCGATCGCAGGGATCATTGGACTTGCCATCTGGGCGAGCGCCATCCCCATCTGGCTGTACTTCCGGATGCTTGGACACACGAGGGCGGTCACCGTGTCGCTGATCGCCTATCTGATCCCTGCCGTCGCTGTCGTGCTCGGTGCCCTCGTCCTCGGTGAGAAACTCGATCCCTCGGCGGCGGTCGGCCTGCTCGTCGTGCTCGTCGGCGTGTTCATCACGACCAGGCAGAGGAGCAGCAGCGCAACGCCGTCGGTCTCGGCTGCGGGCATCGAACCCGATGACGCTGGTGTGTCGCCGCGGGGCGACTGACGACCCGACCGGTATCGGCGAGTGATCAGGTCCCGACGCCGGTCGGGATCTGCTGCTTCTCCCCCGGCGGGGACTCTGCACCGGCCGCGGGCCGTCGAGCCACCGGCCGATCGGTTGCGGCACGCTGCTGGATCACCCTGATCGCGACGAGCGCAACGATGAGCAGCGCCGACCCGAAGTAGAGGCCGACGACCGCCGGATGGCCGGAATCCGTCCCCGCCATGATGCCGTGAACCAGCGCAGCGAGGAACGTGCCGAAGGCGAGGAAGTGGATCGTCCGCCAGGCCTTCTGGCCGATGACGCCCTTCACGTAGAAGCTGAGGGCCACGATGGCCAATCCGTAGAACGCCATGACGCCGAACGACACGGCCATCGAATTCCAGGAGGCCATGCCGGGAACGAGCACGTCGGCCCAGTCGAACTCGATGAAGTCGTCCATCGTGAGCGCCACCATGTGCACGACCGTCGCAATGAGCGCACCCAAGCCCAACGACTCGTGGAACCAGGTGACCGGTTTGGCCTTGACGGCACGTCCGAGCACCTTCGTCGAAACGAGGAGACCCCAGATGCTCGATGCCGAGAGAAGGGCGAACGCCACGATGCCGGAGCCCCGGATGACCATCCACTCGATGTTCATGCCGCGAACTCCAGGCCGGTCGTGCCGTAGACCGTTCCGTCGCTCCACACGACCAGCGCTGCGCTGATCCACGACTGTCGATCGGCCCAGGCGAGCCCATCGACGCCTCTCAACAAAGTGGTCTTGGCCGCAGCCTCGGCTTCAACGGCCGTAGCCGTGATGGCAGTAGCAGACAGCACCGGGCTGCTCGTCGGGTTCATGGTTCGCGGGTCGATCAGATGGTTCGCTTCAACATCGCCGACGGTCCACCGGCGCCGGGACACCGAACTGGTCGCGAGCGCACCGATCCCGAGGTAAATCGTGGTGGCCGTGGCGTCCCACGGGTCGATGATCTCGACGGTCGCTGTGGGATCGGAGGACCGCACGTCGCCTCCTGCCGATGCGATCACCGCCAGACCTCGCTCGACGGCGAGATCGCACGTCCACCCCTTGGCGATCCCGCCGAGGTCGATCCTCGTGCCGGACGATCGGGTGAGGACCGCTCCTTCGACGGACCACTCGGGCGCCGGAAGGCGCCCGGGTACGACGTGGTGGTCGCGGTCGGCGACGGCGGTGAAGGTTCGGTCATAGCCCCAGGCATGGACGGCGCTCCCGACGCCTGCGTCGACCATCCCGCCGGTGATCGAGCGTACGTGCTCGGCGACGTGCAGGACCCTCGTCATGCTCGGAGAGAGGGGGACACGGGTCCGGGGGTCGTCGTTGATCCGCGTCAGTTCGCTCTCCGGCAGGAATCTGCTGCACGAGGCCTCGACACGCTCGAACAGCTGCTGGGTCGAGGAGATCCCAGGGTCGGTCTGAGAGGTCACGTCGACCATCGTGCCCATCGCGGCGAAGACGGTTCGCTTCATGAACCGGAGCTCTTCACCGGCGCAGACACGGCCGGTGCCGGGGCTGTCGCCGTCGCTGCACTCCCACCACCGCCGCCGCCAGAAGGGCCGGCGACCACGACGGTGCGGGTCACGACCTGTGGCGGAGGCGGAGGGACCGGCGTGTACCTGACCACGACGAGACCGTGCTCCGGCATGTCGGGCATCGGAGCGGTCGTCGTGGTGGCGACGGTCGTCGTTGTCGGAGCATCGGTCGCCACCGGTGGTTCCGGCAGTTGAGCGGCATCGGTTGCAGCAGCGTTGGCCGCCACAGCGATCAGCGTCGTCCCCCACGCGAGCGACGCGCCCGTCCAGGCCAGGATCTTGGCCCAGCGGGTCGGGAAGAGCCTCTTCAGGATCACGGCGTGTCCTCGCCGGAGTCGTCGACGGCCACCGTCAGAGTGACCTCCCTCTCAATGAGGAGTTGCAGCACTGCCGGCGGCAGTTCTTCGACCAGGTCCTCAGGAGCCACGTGCTGGGCATAGCCATTGGCGTAGAGAATCCGCGTAGCGGCCTCCCCGACACCGGCAATATCCGGTGTCGGGGAGTC
>JAUVNV010000202.1 GCA_030599515.1 Acidimicrobiia bacterium | reverse complement strand
GGGATGGTCGACGACACCCTCCGCTACGGAAACGCCCCCGGGTAGCCTCGAACTCACCGAACCCGCGAGGAGGCCGTGTGCGCAGTTGGATCCTGTTTCTTCACGTCCTATCCGTCATCGTCTGGCTGGGCGGGTCGATCTATGTCGAGGCTCTCATGGCCTCGGTCGACCGGGGAGCCGACGACGGGGCATTCATCACGGTATTCCGGCGGGTCGGGACGACGAACCGGCGGCTTTTCAACCTGGCAGGGATCTCGACGATCGTGTTCGGCTTCTGGCTGGTCTTCATCTCTCCCGGGTGGGAGTTCGAGATGATCTGGGTAACCGTGGGGATCCTCCTCTCGACGATCGCTGTCGTCATCGACTTGTTCTACGCCACTCCCCGTGCCGACCGGGTGGAGCGGATGGTTGACGACCCCGAGCAGTCGGACGACGCGATCAATGCAGTCATCAAGCAGGTTGTCAACGCCGGGCACGCCCGGGTTGGATTGCTCTTCGTAGCGTTCGTCTTCATGATCTTCAAGTTCTGACACGTTCGGCATGACCGGTCGACCGGTACACTCACGGTCACGCGGGGACGTAGCTCAGTTGGGAGAGCACCTGGTTTGCAACCAGGGGGTCGTCGGTTCGAGTCCGATCGTCTCCACGCCCGTCGCCCTGGGAGGAATCCGTGGAAACCGCCGTGATCGTCGACGCCGTCCGAACGCCCATGGGGAAGAGGAACGGTCTTCTGAAGGACTGGCATCCGGTCGATCTCGCAGCGGAGACGTTGACGGCACTCGCCGAGCGCAACAGCCTCGACCCGGTCCTGGTCGACGACGTCATCATGGGGTGCGTCTCTCAGGTCGGTGAACAGACGTTCAACATCAGTCGAAATGCAGCGCTCGGAGCAGGGTGGCCCGAGACGGTGCCGGGCGTCACGATCGACCGGCAGTGCGGATCGAGTCAGCAGGCGGCCCACTTCGCCGCGCAGGGCGTCATGGCCGGTGTCTACGACGTGGTGGTGGCGGCCGGCGTTGAATCGATGACCAGGGTTCCGATGGGGATCTCGTTCTCCCAGGGCCCCGGGAAGCCATTCGGCCCGAAGATGTCGGCCCGCTACGACCATCGACTGGTCCCCCAGGGGATCTCGGCGGAGATGATCGCCGAGCAGTGGTCGCTGTCCCGGAAAGACCTCGACCAGATCGCCTATGACTCACAAATGAGGGCCCACCGGGCCACCGAAGAAGGGCGTTTCGAGTCGCAGATCATCCCCATCGAGGTCAAAGGACATGACGAACCGGTGGTTCTGGACGGTGGAATCCGACCGTCGACGACCATGGAGGTCCTCGGCGGTCTGAAGCCCGCCTTCAAGGAAGATGGCGTCGTCACCGCAGGGAACTCCTCACAGATCACCGACGGTGCTGCTGCGGTCCTCATCATGAGGGAGACCAAAGCGAGGGAGCTTGGTCTGCGGCCGCGGGCGACGTTCAAGGCGTTCTCCGTGGTTGGAACCGATCCCGTCACGATGCTCACCGGTCCCATCCCCGCTACCGAGAAGGTTCTGGCGAAGGCTGGTCTCTCGATCGATGACATCGGCCTGTTCGAGGTCAACGAGGCCTTTGCCTCTGTCGTCGGCGCCTGGCTGCACGAGACCGGAGCCGACTGGGATCGGGTCAACGTCAACGGCGGAGCGATTGCTCTCGGCCACCCCCTCGGCGCGTCAGGGGCACGGCTCATGACGACGCTCCTCCACGAGATGGAGCGCACCGGAACACGCTACGGACTCCAGGCCATGTGCGAGGGTGGCGGCACCGCCAACGGCACGATCCTCGAACTCGCGGACTGACACTCCAGACTCGAAACAGGCACCCGAAGGTGCCCGCCTCGTCGACATGCGAAGAGGTTCAGTCTTCGTCGGTGGCTTCTTCCGGCTCCTCCTCTTCGACTTCTTCTTCGTGATGCGCATCGCTCATCATGAGGAGCTCAACCATCGCCTTCGCGTGGTAGAGGTTGAGACGCTTCACTTCAAGGGGGAACTTGTGGCCGGTCTCGAGATCCTCGAGGACCACGGTGCGTACGGAGACGCGCTGGTGAATTTCGACACCGAGTTTGTCGCGGTGGATCTTCGCGATCGGGTCGACGTGATAGCCGTAGGCTCTCATGCCTAGCAGGTACACCTCGGTGGGGGACACGGCAACGCAGATTCGCGGGGGGAGGTCCTTGCCGAGCCCCATCATGGCTCTTCCGGCCGCCATGCCCCCGGCAGCACCTAAGCTCCGTCCCCAGCTGTCGCCGCCTGTGGCGGCTCCGCCGGCCAACGAGCCTGCGGCGGCCCCGGCAGCCGATGCTCCGGCGGATCCCTTCGGGTTGAATTCGGCGACGTCGCTGATCGAATCGTCACCGGTGGCGGCGATGACGGCGTTTATGAGCTTGGCCTCTTTGGACAAGGGAGACTCCTCTATTCGCTTCCTCTGTCAGAAGAGCATACCGAACTGCCCGGTCTTCTCCCCAGGCTGTGGAGCATTCCGTGGATAACTACACTTGTGTAGTTCTCGGCTCCAGTGCGTCGGCAATGCTGTCGAACGTCCGTTGATGGCTATAGAGAGGAGTACTCGGTATCCGGTATCCGGTACGCGATGTAGCAGACTCTTCGCCGAGTACCGAGTACCGAGTACCGAGTACCGAGTACCGAGTACCGAGTACCGAGTACCGAGTACCGAGTACCGAGTACCGAGTACCGACTACCGGTAGTTGAGGGTCATCGCGAAGCCGACGCCGATCATCGCCAGACCACCGAGCAGGTAGAGATTCGAGGTCCCTCCCGGCAGGACACTCATGTAGTTGACGAGGATCACCACGATCCCGACGGCCATCAACCCGAACATCGTGGCGACGTACCAGGTCGGTGACGCGCCCTTGTCCTCCACCTGGCTGACGGCAGGCTTCTTCGGCGGTGTGGGTCGCTTGTTGGCTTTCTTGCGGCCTTTCGAAACTGGCATGGGTACAAGCGTAGCCATCTACGGCTGCCTTCCCAACGAGAGAACTGTTCGCGTTGTGTGGTTCCATCGGTACGCTGAGTGATCATGGACGACGCAGTGGTCACACCGACAGAGCGGCCGGCCTCCCGGTCGATCGGGATTCTGACGCGTGTCGTCCGCGTCGTTGGGTGGACGAGCATCGTCGTCGGGGTCCTCATCCTCGGGTTCGTCGTTCAGCAACTCTTCGTCACGACATGGTTCGCGCAACAGCACCAAACCGCCCTGGCCGAAGAGGCAGAACAACACTTCATCACGGCGGAGATCAGCGAAACCGAATACATACCACCGGCGCCTGGAGGGACTCCAGGGAACGGCGCCGTCACTCCGGGTGGGGGCGGATGGTCGACCGATGAGCAGCCGCCGATGGATTCGGAGAGGCGAACTCTGCTCATCGAATCGCGCCCCGAGACGGGGAGCGCGTTCGCCATCATCCGCATCCCCACGATCGACCGCCTCAAAGACGGATGGGTGGTCGTCGAGGGAGTCCAACTCCGCAATCTGAAGAACGGTGCCGGTCACATGCCGCACACCCCGCTTCCGGGTATGCCCGGCAACGCGGTCATCTCGGGCCATCGGACCACCTACGGGGCCCCGTTCCACGAGCTCGATGAGTTGAACCCTGGTGATACGATCGAGGTCGATACGGCCGTCGGTACCCACATCTACGAGGTGCGCGAAGTGATCATCGTCCGGCCAACCGAGCTGTGGGTCACCGAACCTCGAGACGGGGCATGGCTAACGCTCACGACGTGTCACCCGAAGTTCTCGGCGCGACAAAGGTTGATTGTGTTCGCCGAACTCGTCGGCGGTCCCAACTGGGAGGTGATCTACACATGAGACAGTGGTTCTTAGGACTGCCTGGACCGATGCCTCTCAAAGTCGTGATCGCGGTGGTGGTAGTAGTCGTCGGCCTCGTTGCCCTCTTCTTCGTCTATGACTGGATCGGGACCAACATGCTCGACAGCGGTGGCACGATCGGATGAAGGTCCTCGTAATCGACAACTACGACTCCTTCACGTACAACCTCGTACAGTATTTCGGCGAACTGGGTGCCGAATCGATCGTGATCAGGAACGATGAACTCTCCCCCGTCGACGGAGCGAAGTTGAAGCCGGATCGACTCGTGATCTCCCCGGGACCGGGAACACCACAAGACACCGGATTCTCGACGGAGTACCTCCGCACGATCGGCACAGAGGTGCCGACGCTCGGTGTCTGCCTCGGACACCAGACGATCGTGGCCGCCTTTGGTGGAACGATAGGGCGCGCGCCCGAACCACGACACGGCAAGGTGTCCGTCATCGACCATGACGGTCGGGGGGTGTTCACCGGTCTTCCGAATCCGCTCGAGGCAACCCGTTACCACTCGCTCGCGGCCACGTTCGTGCCGGAGATCCTCGAGATCACGGCAACGTCGGAGGACGGCGTCATCCAGGGAGTGCGCCACCGTGAGTTCCCGATCGAAGGCGTGCAGTTCCACCCCGAATCGATCATGACGAGTGTTGGGAAGGCCCTACTCGCGAACTTCCTTGGCGATCTTCGGTAGCAAGTATCCGGTATCCGGTATCCGGTATCCGGTATCCGGTATCCGGTATCCGGTATCCGGTATCCGGTCGAGGGTGTAGCAGAATCTTCGCCGAGTACCGAGTACCGAGTACCGAGTACCGAGTACCGAGTACCGAGTACCGAGTACCGAGTACCGAGTACCGAGTACCGAGTACCGAGTACCGAGTACCGAGTACCGAGTACCGAGT
>JAUVNV010000142.1 GCA_030599515.1 Acidimicrobiia bacterium | reverse complement strand
GGTGAGTAGTCCATGTGCTCATCGTACCGGAGCGCGCGTCACCCGCCGACAGGGCACGAAGCGCTGCTCAGCCCTCGGAACGGTCCAGGGCCTCGATCAGGGTCGTCCAGGGGAGGTCGGCGCACTTGATGCGCACCGGGAACTTCTTCACACCCTGGAGAGCCTCGAGGTCTCCGAGGACGGCTCCCGGTCGCTCGGGATCGAGGGGGTCGTCGCCTTCCTCGATGCCCATCATCAGTTTGAAGGCTGCTGTGATCTCCCTGGCCTCATCGACCGTCTTGCCGACGATCACGTCGGTCATCATTGACCCGGATGCCTGCGATATCGAGCAGCCCTGACCCTGGATGGCCGCGTCGGTGATGACCCCTTCTTCGATCTGGAGGTCGAGGGAGAACTCGTCTCCACAGGACGGGTTCAGCCCCTCCGCATGAACGTGAGGCCCCGAGAGGGATCCACGGCGACGCGGGTTCCGGTAGTGGTCGAGGATGACCTGGCGGTAGAGCTCGTCGAGAGAAGACATGGGGTTGGAACGATACCTATCTCAGGCGCCGAGACCGAACAAGGAACGTGCGTCGAGCAGTGCCTCGATGAGCTGGTCGACGTCGTCGGTCGTGTTGTAGAGGTAGAACGAGGCACGCGCCGTCGCCGAGACCTGAAGGTGGCGCATCAACGGTTTGGCGCAGTGGTGTCCGGCTCGAATCTCGACACCGTGTTGATCGAGGATCGTGGCGATGTCGTGAGCGTGGATATCGGCAAGCGAGAAGCTCACGGCTCCACCGCGATTAGCGGGATCGCTCGGACCGTACACCGTGAGATCGGGGATCTCGGTGAGCCGCTTCATGGCGTAGCCGGTGATCTCTTGGCCGTGATCCCTCACCGTCTCCATGCCGACGGCATTCAGATAATCGACGGCGGCGCCGAGCCCGACGGCTTGAGCAATCGGCGGAGTGCCGGCCTCGAACTTGTGGGGGACAGGAGCCCAACGGGATTCGTAGAGACCCACGTCGGCGATCATCTCACCTCCGCCCTCGGTCGGTTCCATCTCCTCGAGCCGCTCCGCCTTGCCCCACATGGCGCCTATGCCGGTCGGCCCGAGCATCTTGTGGCCGGAGAAGACGACGAAGTCGGCGTCGAGTTCCTGCACGTCGACGGGGGCGTGCGGAACGAGTTGAGCAGCATCGACGACGACGAGTGCTTCGACCGATCGAGCGGCCTCGACCAGGGTGTGCACGGGGCCGAGGGTCCCGGTCACGTTCGACATGCCGGACACGGTGACGATCTTCACCCGTTCATCGAGCAGATCGTCGAGACCGGACAGATCGAGTTCGTACTGGTCGTCTAGCGTGAGATAGACGAGCTCGATTCCCGTGTGCCGGGCCACGAGCTGCCATGGAACGACGTTGGCGTGGTGCTCCATGACGGTGAGCACAACGCGGTCTCCTTCGGAGAGGTGATTCAGACCCCAGCCGTAGGCGATGTGGTTGAGCGAGGTAGTGGCACCCCTGGAGAACACGAGTTCGTTCGGCGACGAAGCGTTGATGAACGATGCGACCTTCGCTCTGGCCCCTTCGTACGCGTCGGTCGCTTCGGCGGAGAGCGTGTGTGCTGCGCGGTGCACGTTGGCGTTCGTCGTCCGGTAGAAGGTGTCGACGGCGTCGAGGACCTGGATCGGTTTCTGCGTCGTCGCCGCCGAGTCGAGATAAACGAGAGGGTGCCCATTGACATCCCGGCTGAGGATCGGGAAATCCTCGCGGAGGTAACTGAGATCCGTCAAGTCTCTGCGGCTCCAGTTCGGTAGTCGTCGTAGCCAGACGCTTCGATCTGGTCGGCGAGACCGGGCCCACCCGTTTCGACGATCCGGCCATCGAGGAACACGTGAACCGCGTCGGGGGTGATGTAGTCGAGCATCCGTTGATAGTGGGTGATCACGACGAACCCGCGGTCTTCGCTGCTGAGCCGGGTCACGCCTTCGGCGACGATCTTCAAGGCGTCGATGTCCAATCCGGAATCGGTCTCGTCGAGCACGGCCAGATCCGGTTCGAGAACTGCCATCTGGAGAACCTCGTTGCGTTTCCGTTCGCCCCCTGAGAAGCCTTCGTTGAGGTATCGATCCGCGAATGCTGGATCCATCTCGAGTTCTCTCATCGCTTCGACGACTTTGAGGCGCAGTTCGAGCACCGTGTAGTCGATGCCGGTGCGATTGGAGAGCGCCGTACGGAGGAAGTTGATGACGGAGACGCCGGGGATCTCCTCCGGGTATTGGAATCCGAGGAACATGCCGGCGCGGCCCCGTTCGTCGGGCGTGGCCTGGGTGATGTCTTCACCCTTGTACGTGATCGTGCCGTGAGTCACCGTGTATGAGGGATGGCCGAGCAACACATTGGCGAGTGTCGATTTGCCGGAACCGTTGGGACCCATGATCGCGTGGATCTCTCCCTGGTTGACGGTGAGGTCGACCCCCTTGAGGATGTCGGTGCCTTCGACGGAGGCGTGTAGATCGTCGACAACGAGCAACGGTGTCATAGGCGCGAGATTAGGCCCGTGTCAGCCCATAGACGATGGGGTTTCTCCTATCCCCGTAGTGCTCTGAACACCGAAGAGAGTTCGTCCGTGTCGATGTCGTCGAGATGCGCATACTGTTGGACGTAGAAGCGTCCGATGCCCATCTCTTCCAGATCCGTGATGACGGCCGCTGCTTGAGCGGGCACGCCGTGCGGAATGTTCCGCTCGGTAAGGAACGTTTCGTACTCCGATGCGCCCATGTCCCGTTTCGAACCCCGCTCGGCAAGGAGCGTCGCGTACTCGTGATCGGTGGCCGCGACAACCGCGGGGCCGGCGAGGCTCACCTTCACGGCACCGGGATCCCGACCGGCGTCCGCTGCAGCAGTCCGCATGACGTCGAGGCGCCGGTCGAGCGTCTCACTATCGGTGACGAACATGTTGTACTCGTCGGCGAATCGGCCCGCGTATGTGGGCGTCTTCTTCATCCCGCTCCCGCCGATCACGATGGGAACGTTGACGGGACGGGGGAGAACGTCGATCGGCGCAAGGCTGTAGTAGTCACCGGCGAACCCCTCGCTCGTACCGAAGGCGGCGTGGAGATACGAGAGCGTCTCGTGGAACCGGTCGAAGCGTTCGCCGAGTTCAGGGAGATCCATCCCGAGCATGTCGTGCTCACCCTTCATCCACCCGGTTCCGACACCGAGGGCGAAACGACCGCCGGTCATCTCATCGAGCGTCGTTGCGGTCTTCGCGATCACCGCTGGATGGCGGAACGTGATGGGAGTTACGAGGACGACGAGTTGGATCGTGTCCGTCGCCTCGGCGAGACCGCCGAGCGTCGTGAGGGCATCGGTGGTCGGCGCCGAACGCTCCTGATCTAGGTAGTGGTCGGAACGGGCGAAAGCGTCGAGGCCCTGATCTTCCGCCCAGAGGACGAGTTCTCGCAGCCGGGCGTAGCTCCCTCCAACCTGCGGTTCGACCATCAGACCGAGTTCCATCAGTTGAGTTCCTCCATGACTTGTTCGAGTTCTGAGATCGGAATCGAACCTTGAACCCGGACCGCAACGGTGCCATCGCTGTTCACGAACACCCAGAATGGGAAGCCTCCGGAACCGTACGCGGTGTAGACGCTGTTCCGTTCGTCGTCGACGATCAAAGGCACCGTCCATCCCTCCCGATCGAGCCACTCTGAGGACGGGTAGTTGTCTCCCGTTGGCCTCATGGAAGTCGCGACGGAGTACATGTCAACGCCGTCGACACCCCCGCCCGATTCGAGCCATGCCTGAACCGCAGGGACCTCGTTCTGACAGTGGGGGCACCAGTGGGCGAGGAAGGCGATCGCCTTGGCCTTGCCGTCGTTCTCGATACGGACCTCATCACCGGCGAAGTCCTGGCCGATCACAGTCGGCGCCATCTCTCCCGTCGCATCCGTATCGGCTCGGGCGTTCTGGGGTGCTCGGGTGAGTTGCCCGCTGACTTGTGGCTCGCCGAACTCGCTGTCCGGCGCCGTGTTCGTGTTGTCACTGAACACGATGAAGATCACGATCGCAACGACGACGACCACGATGCCGCCGATGAGGATCGACCGGGACTTCCCTGGCGACTGCGGCTGACTCTTCGTTGTTCCGGTCATGGGATTCCTCTCGGGGGTCGGGCAATGATGGTCGTTAGGCGGCGCTATTGAAGCGTTCGACGTAGAGCAGAGCGAGGATCAGCAGGAACCCGCTCAATGCCATGTAGGGGATCGTCACGAACCCGAACAAGGTGAAGTAGGCGGCGGTACACGGCACGCCGGCCGAGCAGACCGAGCCGTTGAGTTCCGGGAACGCCTGAACGATGCGATGGTAGAAAGCGATAACGGCGCCGATGACGGCCAGGGCTGCTGCGTAGATACGGACCGAGTTGTCCTTGCGCAACGCAGCGATTCCGAGGATGACCACGAGGGGGTACATCGCGATTCGCTGGTACCAGCAGTACGTGCACGGGATCAGGTGAACGATCTCGGAGAGGTAGAGGCTGCCGAGCGTTGCCGTCGTAGCGACGGCGAAACCGAGCCACAGTTCGAGTCCGCGGAACGCACCGAAGACCCGTTCACGCAACGCATGTCCGGATGGTCCGGTTCTCCCGGCGAACCCGATCACGATGATCGCGATCGTGCCGGCGTTCGCCGCGAGGGCGAGAAGCGCGAAGAAGAGACGCATCGAGTGGAAATCCATGGTCTGGGAACCTACCAGTGGTCGGACTCCTCGGGAGGAGATTTGTCAAGTAGAAAGTAGAAAGTAGAAAGACACCCACAGTCCGTAGTCCGGTTCTTGGTTCTTGACTCTGTCGCCTGTCTCCTGTCGCCTGTCTCCTGTCTCCTCATGGATCTAGATCGGGTGTTTCCATATCATCCCGGTGATGCAGGTGTCCCGACTTCTCGCCGCCGTCGCAGCACTTGTCGTGGTGTCGCTCCTTGCGGCCGGATGTGGGGATGCCTCGGTGGACTCCACGACGACCATGGTTGCAGATGCCCCTCCTTCGGGAGTCGTATTCGGACGGGGTTCGGTCCCCGACGCGGTACCGGGTTCGTTCCCTATCCCGGACGAGGCCGTCATCGGCGCCACGCTCGTAGACGCGAACCGCGGCCTCACGGAGATGATCCTCACGTTCCCTGCAGCAGGAGACGCTGTCGTGACGTACTACGAAGAGAACCTGCCATTGCGAGGATATGAGATCACAGACTCCGGTGGGACCGACGCCGATTGGGTGTTGGAGTTCAGCGGCGAAGGTGTCGACGGGATGATGCGCATCACGACCGGTGGCAGCGGCGTCTCGTCCGCAGCCGTGCAACTCACCGATGCTCAGGAGTGAACCGACCCGGGCATCGGCATGACCCGGCTCGCTCCCGGTGCGACTATCGTCGGCACATGGCCCGGCTCCGTCGATTCGAGCACAACCGATTCATCGGTACTCGTGACGACATGATCGTCCACGACTGCGACGATGGACGTGACTTCGCTGCCCTCGAAGCGCGGACGGAGAAGCAAGATCTCATGGGAGAGAAGATGCTCCAGGCGTTCGGGCCAGACACGCTCGCCGAAGCTCGAAACCGGGGATTCCGCCCCGTTGGCTGACTTCATCGACTTCCACGTTCATCCTCCGGTCACCGAGCTCCTTACCGGTCCGATCGCACCGTACGTCGAGCCCCTGGAGAACCGGATCGGCGCCGACCTCGAGATTCTCACGGTCGATGAGGTGGCAGCCCACTACCGGGATCGGAACGGGGAGGCGGTTCTCCTCGGGTGGGACACCGAGACGGTCACTCGCCGGCGAGCCTTCTCCAGCGAGGATGTTGCAGCGATGGTGGCGGCCCATCCCGACGTGTTCCACGGATTCGGATCGATCGATCCAGCGCGGGGCGCCGGAGCCGTTGCGGGTGTCCACTCCGCTGCGCGGCTCGGTCTCATCGGTCTCGCGTTCCATCCGATCGGACAGGGCTTCGATCCCTCATCACGATCAGCGTTCGCCTTGTATGAAGCGGCGGCGGAACACGGTTTGATCTGCCTCTTCCACACCGGCTGCTCACGACTCGGAGCAGGCATGCCCGGCGGCGCCGGGTTGCGCCTCTCGCATGGCCAGCCGAGAGCGGTCGATGAAGTCGCGGCGACGTTCCCGGATCTGCAGATCGTCATCGCCCATCTCGGACGCCTCTGGCGCGATGAAGCCGTGGCGGTCGCGACCCACAAGTCGAACGTCTGGCTGAACTTGATCGGAACGCGGCGGAATGGAAGCATCGATGATCTCGATTCCCTTGCCGGCCTCGATTTCGATCGCTACCTCTTCGGCAGCGACTGGTGTCTCGCGTCGCTCGACGATGCTCTTGCCGCTTGGCGTCCAGGGTCGGTGGACGAGGCCACGCGGCAGCGGGTGCTGCACGACAACGCTGCGAGGCTGCTCGGTCTGGGTGGAAGCTGATCAGCCGGCACCGGGGATGACACGACGGGTCTGAACAGCGGTTCGATCGCGCCGACGCCGCGACAGAGCACTAGTCTGGCGGTGCTCAAGTTCGGAGGAAACGGTGCACGACGTCGTCATCATCGGTGG
>JAUVNV010000109.1 GCA_030599515.1 Acidimicrobiia bacterium | reverse complement strand
GGTTCTCGCGATCGTCGTGGCAGTGGGCTTGTTCGCGAGCTGACCGAGTAGCCCGCAGCCCGTAGTTCGTGGTCGGTCTTGCTGGTGGCTGGCGGCTGGCAGCTGGCAGCTGGCAGCTTTCCCGTCATGTTTCCAGCTTCAACGCTGCAACGAATGCTTCCTGTGGAACTTCTACCTGTCCGACCATCTTCATCCGGCGCTTCCCCGCCTTCTGACGTTCAAGGAGCTTGCGCTTCCGGGTGATGTCGCCGCCGTAGCACTTGGCCGTGACGTCCTTCCGTCTGGCCTTGATCGTCTCTCGCGAGATGATCCGGGTGCCGATCGCCGCCTGGATCGGAACGTCGAAGAGTTGACGAGGGATCAGTTCCCTGAGTCGCCCGACCATGGCCTTGCCATAGGTGTAGGCCTTGTCGCGATGCACGATCGTGGAGAACGCGTCGACCGGAAGCCCGTTGAGCAGGATGTTCACCCTCACGAGGTCCGACGCCTGGTAGCCATCTGGTTCGTAGTCGAGCGATGCGTACCCGCGGGTTCGCGTCTTGAGCTGATCGAAGAAGTCGAACACGATCTCCGCCAGGGGCATCCGATAGTGCAGTTCGGCGCGCTCCGGCGACAGGTACGTCATCTCCCCCATCTCGCCGCGTCGTTGCTGGACCAGTTCCATGACCGTCCCGATGAACCCGGACGGCGTGATGATCATCACCTTGACGAACGGCTCCTCGATCGACGCGAGGCTTGACACGTCCGGAAGGTCCTGAGGACTCCGGACGGGTATCTGCTCACCCGATGTGAGATTCGCCCGGTACGCGACGGACGGTGCGGTCGTAACGAGCTCCAGGTCGTATTCACGTTCGAGGCGCTCCCGAACGATCTCCATGTGCAGGAGTCCGAGGAAACCGACGCGGAAGCCGAACCCGAGAGCCCGACTCGTCTCCGCCTGGAAGACGAGCGACGAGTCGTTCAGCCGCAGTTTGTCGAGTGCCTCACGAAGCCGCTCGAAGTCGTCCCCGTCGGTCGGGAAGAGACCGGAGAACACCATCGGTTTCGGCTCCTGGTAGCCGGGGAGGGCCTCGATGGCTCCCTTGCCCGTGTTGGTCACGGTGTCACCAACCCGGATGAGATCGATCTCCTTGACGCCGGTGATCAGGTACCCGACCTCGCCGGTGCCGAGCCGCCGGACCGCTTCGGTCGACGGTCGCCGTATCCCGAGCTCGTCGGCGTCGACGTCGAGGCTCGTCGCCATGAAGCGAATCGGGTCCCGTGTCGAGAGGCTCCCGTCGACGATCCTGACGTGACTGACCACACCGCGGTACGTGTCGTAGAAGGAATCGAAGACGAGTGCGCGAAGTGGTGCGTCCTCATCGCCCCCGGGCGGAGGGAGACGGTCGACGATCGCTTCGAGCAACTCGTCGATCCCCACACCGGTCTTGGCCGAGACGCGAATGACCTCGTCGGCTGTTCCCCCGAGCACGCCGGCGAGCTCCTCAGCGGCCCGATCTGGATCTGCTGCAGGGAGATCGATCTTGTTCACGACGGGGATGATCTCAAGCCCCTCCTCTATCGCCATGTAGGCGTTCGCGAGCGTCTGGGCTTCCACGCCCTGGGACGCATCGACGACGAGAACAGCGCCTTCGCAGGCTTCGAGACTCCGCGACACCTCGTATGAGAAGTCGACGTGACCGGGAGTGTCGATGAGGTTCAGCTGGTACGTGTCACCGGAGACCGTCTTGTAGTCGATGCGCACGGCGTTGGCCTTGATCGTGATCCCGCGTTCCCTCTCGAGATCCATGTCGTCGAGTACCTGCTCCCTCATGTCCCGCTCCGAGATCGCGCCGGTGCGCTCGAGCAGACGATCCGCCAGCGTGGACTTGCCGTGGTCGATGTGCGCGATGATGGAGAAGTTGCGAATGCGCGATGGCGCGGTCATAGGCCGGATCCGAGGATGGGGCTTCTCAGTGTACCGTTGAGCCGTTCTCCTGTTATCGTTACTGCCCGTCCCCACCACCTCGCGAGGTTCGTCCAGCATGGCCAATATCAAGTCCCAGAAGAAGCGCAATCGTCAGACCGAGAAGCGGTACGCGCGAAACAAGGCGTTTCGCTCCGAACTGAAGACTCGCGAGAAGAACGTCATGGCGGCTGCTGAAGCCGGGAATGCAGCCCAGGCCGAAGAGCTCCTCCTCATCGCCCAGAAGCGGATCGACATGGCGGTGACGAAGGGCGTACTGCACGCCAACACTGCGGCTCGTCGGAAGTCTCGCCTGACCCGACGGGTTCGCTCAATCTCCGTCTGATCCGATGACCGATCAGGCAATCTGGCTCACGCCCGCGGCCCACGACAAGTTGCAGACCGAGTTCGATCATCTCACGACCGAAGGTCGACGCGATGCGGCCGAGCGCATCGCCGTTGCTCGTTCTCACGGGGATCTTCGTGAGAACGCAGAGTACGACTCCGCGAAGAACGAGCAGGGCCTCATGGAAGCTCGCATCCGCAAGTTGAAGCACCTGCTCGACAACGCCGAAGTACGCGAGGTCGAGAACTCAGGCCTGGTCGAGGTCGGAACCATCGTGACGGTGATCGACGATGACGAGGACGAGTACGAGTTCTTTGTAGCTCCCTCAGAGAACAAGGTCGCCGGCACTCTTCTCGCCTCCCCGGCGAGCCCCCTGGGCGCAGCGCTCCTCGGTGCGGCTCCCGGTGACGAAGTCAGCTACGAAGCCCCCGGCGGGATATTCACGTACCGGATAGCCGCGGTGAGGGTTTACGACAGCTGAGCTGTCGTGTACTGGGTACTGGTACTCAGTACGGGCGCGTCAGCGCCCCAGCCATCTGCACATCGCCACCGTCAGGCGCTCCAGCGTCACCCTGTGGGTCGGCTCCGGGGCCGTCTTGATCTGAAGGTCGGCTCGGGCCAGCGCATCGAGCGACCGGCGCAACGAGTCGGCTCTTGTGGAAGACCGCCGTTCCCAGACCTTTCGAACAGGGAACGACGACGGTGCTGCTCCAACCCAGCCGGCATACGTCTCCATGTCGGGAGCAACCGCGGCCAAGGAACGCTTCCTCACCTCCCCCTCGAGGAACGCCAACACCACGAGCGGATGGCCGTGCTCGAGGAAGTCGGCGAGACGCCGCAACGCGTCCCCTTCGTTCCCTGCGTTGATCGCATCTGCAAGAAGCCACATCGGCTCGTCCGGCCGGTTCGCGTATCGCCCGAGGACGTCTTCCTCTGTGACCGTCGAACCATCTGCGGCGAGTTGGTCCAGTGCCTGGCCGAGCGCAGCGACATCTGAACCGAATCGGCGGAGAAGCACCGAAGCAGCCGCCGGTTCGATCTTCAGATTCCGCTCTGAGGCCGTCTCCGCAAGCCAGCGCGAGGCGTCCCGTTCGCGATACTTCTTGACCGTCTCGGTCGACCCGTGAGCACGAAGGCTCTTCCCGAGGGGAGCCGGAATCGCACCCGCCGCCGCGAAGATCGCCGTTACGGCATCGGGATCTGCCGCCTCGACGAGTTCCGCGATGACCTCCGCCTCTGCTTTGAGGAGATTCTGGGCATCCATCACGAGCACACCGCTGATTTCACCGAAGAGCGACCCGCTCTGAAGGGCGGGAACGATTACCTGAACCGACTCTCGGAGCTGGCCCTCGGATGACTCTGAAGCACCGCGACCGGGGACGTCGATTCGCTGGTGGTCGGTAACGCCGGCCTGCTCGAATAAGGCGCTCGCTTTGTCCAGCATGACCTCGCGTTCGCCCGGTCCCGCATCACGGGGTCCGCTGATGACGGTGAAACCCATGACACAAGTCTCCGCGCTCGAGCGCCGCTGTGCAAGTCAGGGCCCTCCTGGGAGTGTGTTGAGTAGTGCCGTTGTCCGGATCGGCGGCCAGGCGCGCCAGGCGCAAGGATGAGGTTTCGCCACTCCTCGGGTGGGAATGGCGGAGCCGAAGCCGCCGCGAGTGGTGATGCATGGTCGTCGAGATGGACGACACGTACTGCTCAGCGCACTCCTAACTCGAGAGAGACGTCGCCCTCCTCCATCGTCACCCGTACCTCCGTGCCCGCTGCGGCCAGCACGGAACGGATCTCGGGAGCCGGATGCCCGTAGGTGTTCGGACCCACACTGATCACCGCAACGGCTCCAACCGTGGCCGTCAGCCACCGTCGATCGGTGGACGCGGAACCGTGGTGGGGAACGAGGAGGATGTCCGGCTGCAGGGCCGGAAGCTCGCGTTGAGCGACCGCCTCGATGTCGCCGGGAAGCAGGAGGGTTGTGCCCGCATCCACCCACAGCACGATCGACCCGTCGTTCCTCGTGAGGTATCGTCGGATCGGCCCGACGGCTTCGATTCCGATCGTTCCGAGCCGATACGAGATCCCCGGGCCCACAGTGTCGATCGGCACGCCGGCGGCCTTCGCATCATCAACGAGGTCGTCGAGTTCGATCCCCAGATCGGGATGGTCCGGGAGCCAGATGCGCCCGACCGCGTGGTCATCGAGGATCCCGGCGAACCCGCCAACGTGGTCGATATCGCCGTGGGACGCGACAAGCAGGTCGATACGGCCAACGTGATGACGCCGCAGCGCTTCCGCGAGGATGAGGGGATCGCGACCACCATCGACGAGAGCGATCCCTCCTCCGGGATCGCGGAGCAGAACCGCGTCGCCCTGGCCGATGCTGAGGAACGTCACGGTGGGAACCGATGGAGGGCCTGCGGGTATGAGCGTGGAGACCGCAAGGAGCGCAGCGACACCGGTGATCGCGATCGGCCGGGTCCTGGGCCATCTGAGGAACATACCGATCCCCAACCCGACTGCTACCCCCGACGGGCCGAGCTGAGGCCATCGGGACGCGACATCGGCAACAGCGAGCACAGCCCCGGCGAGGGCCGATGAGACCAGGATGGCCGGCCCCCATCCGCTCACCACGGCCACCGCCCCGCTCACGGTGGCACCGGTGACGAGCGGTGCGGAGAACAGATTCGCGATCGGCGACATGAGCGGAACCGTCCCGAAGTGCCACAGAAGCACCGGAACGACCGAGATCTGCGCCGCCGTCGCCGCTCCGAGGATCGACCAGAAAGCCCTGGGTCGTCGATCCGCGAACATCCCGGCCCCGACCATGATGCCGATCGTTGCCACCACAGACAGTTGGAATCCCACATCGACCGCCAGCTGGCCGCTGACGAGCAGCAAGACGCCCACGGCCACCCCCACGGCGACCCAGGTATCCACGGCGATCCCGCTTGCGGCTGCTCCGAGCACGGTCGCGGCCATGAAGGCCGCGCGAAGCACCGACGATTCCCATCTCGTCGCAACTACGAAGATGGCGAGCCCGATCACTCCAAGAACGAACCGGCGCTTCGGACCAATGCCGAAGATCGCGGTGGCGACCCACCACGCGGCCAAGAAGAGAGCAACATTGCTCCCCGACACGGCAACGAAGTGGGTGAGGCCCGACCGACGAAGGGCATCAAGATCGCGAGCGTCGAGACCTGAGGTGTCTCCGATGAGGAAGCCGGACACCAGCGCCTGGGCTCGATCGGACAGATCGAGAACCGCCCGAACCCTCTCGCGTACGGCATTGCCGAGACCGTAGAGCGGCCCGCCGACCGTTCCGATCACGTCGATGTTCGCGATCGTGACGCGTCCGGCGATCGGGTCGCCGCGGACACGTCCCGGCGACGCTCGCATCGTTCCCGTCACCCGTATCCGCTGCCCGGCAACGAGAGGCGAGTCCGAGCCGGGGCCGACGGCGAGAGGCGGGCCCGGCCACGCGATCCATTCTCCCTCGCTACGCAACGCCTCGGGTCGAACGACGGCAGGCCGCCGAGGACCGTCGTCTTCTACCACGACCCCGATGAAGGCCACCGGGCCCTCCGGCACCGCTGCGGAAATCGTCGCCTCGATTCGAGCCGATGCGAGCGTCCCGGAGATCGCCCCCACCGCGGCCAGCGTCAACAGAACCGCGACCGCCCGCTGTCCTAGAGCGACCGCCCCCGCCGCGACCCCCAACACCACCGCCGCTCCGATACCGAACCGGAGTCCACAGGCCGTCCCGATCCAGATGACTCCCGCTGCGGCCAACACCCACCGACCGGCACGCGAAGGACTACGCACTCAGGGTGTCTCGATCGCATCGCGCATCGCGGCCAACTTCGATTCACCAATTCCACCAACGTCGAGGAGATCCTCGACCACGGAGAACGGGCCGTTCGACTCTCGGAAGGCAACGATACGAGCCGCCAGAACCGGGCCCACTCCGGGGAGTTCCTCTAGTTCGGCAGCCGATGAGCGATTGAGATCGACGCCCCGGTTCGCGTTGTCGCTCCCAGGTGGAGCCTCTCCCAACATGGGAACCACCACCTGGTCGCCGTCGCGCACCGTCGCAGCGAGATTCAACCCCCCGAGGTCGGCCCCAAGCCTTGCTCCGTCGGCGGCTGCAATGACGTCGGCGATGCGAGCCGACGAAGGAACCGTGACAAGGCCCGGCCTTCGGACCGCACCGGAAACATGCACGATGATCGTCTCCGCGACCGTCGTGTACGAAACGCCGCCGACCGCGGGCGCAGCGACGGGAGAACCGCCCCTCGATCCGTACCAGGCACCGGCTCCGATGGCGATCGCAAGAGCCAGGACCACCACGATCGCTCCGATCCGTGGATTCGTTGTGGGCACATCGCCTCCGACTCGCGACGCGCCACACCGCTACAACTACCAGAACCGGGCGGCCGGGGGAAGACCCCCGTCAGCCGATCAACGAGAGAACCGCTTCCACAACCTCGGGTTCGGAGACCTCCTCGAGCCACTCTGCGAGGTCACCGCCGAAGATGAGAAGCACCGCCGCCGTGAGATTCACCCCCGCGTGAATCAGGATCGGCAGGGAGAGGTTGCGGGATCGCAGCGCTGCGTAACCGAGCACGACACCGATGATGAAGAGGCCGGGAAGGGCAGCTATCGCACTCGGATCGAGGAGGTGGATCCCTGCGAACACCAACGCCTGGATGACGATCGCCCATCGCGTCCGCATCGAGCGCACGAGGCGAGACAGCAGCATCCCCCGGAAGAGGATCTCCTCGACCACGGGCGCGGCGACGCCGACCATGAGCACGATCGCGATCCCCTCGAGCACCGTCGTCGTACCTTCGGTGATCGAAGCAACGCCCTGCTGCGGCGCACCCTCGGGGAAGAGCAGTCGCAAGAGCGGTGCCGTCACGAGCACCACAACGATCTGAAGGCCGAACCCGGCGGGTATCCCCCACCAGTGCCCGATCTCGATCGTGAGGCCGTAGTCGCGGCGAAAACTCCCGGTGCCACTCCTGATCGAGAGGATCCACATCACGATGAGGTTCCCGCCGGCCTGGCCGGCGAACGACGCGGTGAAGGTGAGCACGTTCAGTTCGGAGCCCTGCCAGACCAGGGCGCCGAGGGTGGCGATGAATGCACCGACGATGCCTCCGAGGAACACGTAGAGCACCTGTGGGAGGCTCCACTCGACCTCCTGGAGGTAGTCGCTCATCTCCGCTCCGTTCGCTCGGTGGCTTCGCGTTCGAATCGGATGGCACGGTAGGCCGGGCGATGGGGCAACCCCACAGCCCGTCCGCGCAGGTAGTCGCCGAGATAGCGGGTGAGGAATCGAGCGACTCCGTGCTCCCTCCACTGATCGATGTGGATCGACTCATGGATCAGCAGGGTCGACGCGTCACCATCGACGATGCGATCGAACGCCGCTCCCGATGCGAAGACGACCCGGGGAAGCGCCATCGCCTCGACCCCGCTCCCCCACACCCGGACAAGCCATCCGGGAACAGGTCGAACAACCACCGACGAGTACCTATCCGCGTCAACGGCAACCCCGCTACGCCGAAGCGCCACGTCGAGACTCAAAGGCTTCGGCCGCACCATGCCGGCACGATATCCGATTCTTGGTTGTCGGTTGTCGGTTGTCGGTTGTCGGTTGCCGGTATCCGGTATCCGGTATCCGGTAGTCGGTAGTCGGTATCCGGTATCCGGTATCCGGTATCCGGTATCCGGTATCCGGTATCCGGTATCCGGTATCCGGTATCCGGTAATCGGTATCCGGTATCCGGTAGTCGGTGATTGCGTCTTTCT
>JAUVNV010000048.1 GCA_030599515.1 Acidimicrobiia bacterium | reverse complement strand
GGGCCCCGCTTCCGCGTCCGCATCGAATAGCCCAAGACATAGGGACACCCCCTCCGATACGAGCAACACACTTCCGGCCCTATCCGGTACCCGATTCGAGACGGACGATGAGTTGTCAGAACCGGCATCGTGGGTCATATCGGAGGCTCTCATGAAATACCGCATCGAGCGGAGCCCTGACGGCGAATGGATCATGGCGGACGTGTGGAAACGGGGTGCCGGCCTCTTGACCGATGCCCTGTTCAACAAAGGGACGGCATTCACGCAGGAGGAACGACAACTGTTCGACCTCGATGGGATGCTCCCCCATCAGGTGACCGACCGGAGACGTCAGGTCAGCCGCGCCTGGGAGCATCTCATGGCGAAGGGCGACGATCCGTTCGAGAAGTACGTCTGTATGGCTTCCCTCCAGGGACGCA
The DNA here is from genome assembly GCA_030599515.1 of Acidimicrobiia bacterium. Lineage (GTDB taxonomy): Bacteria > Actinomycetota > Acidimicrobiia > Spongiisociales > UBA5794 > JAHEEL01. The sequence goes on along the minus strand of JAUVNV010000048.1, from coordinate 12,323 downwards.
ATGAGACCCTGTACTTCCAGGTCCTCTCCGAGCACATCGAGGAGTTGACGCCGGTTGTCTACACGCCGACGGTAGGTGAGGCGGCGGTCTGTTTCAGCCATGCGTTCCGTCGGGGTCGCGGCCTGTGGATCACACCGGATCACAGGGGGAGGATCTACGACATCCTCGGACACGTCCGCAACGAAGACGTTCGCCTGATCGTCGTCACCGACAACGAACGCATTCTCGGCCTCGGTGACCAAGGTGTAGGCGGCATGGTGATCCCGATCGGCAAGCTCGCTCTCTACACGCTCGGCGCAGGAATCCACCCGGCGTACACGCTGCCGATCAGTCTCGACGTGGGGACCGACAACCCGGATCTCCTCGAGGACGATCTCTACGCCGGATGGCGGGAACCCCGCTTGCGCGGTACCCCGTACTACGAGCTGGTCGATGAGTTCGTCGAAGCGGTCCGGCGACGCTTCCCCGAGGCGATTCTGCAGTGGGAGGACTTCAAGAAAGCGAACGCGTTCGTCCTCCTGGACCGGTACCGATCGGTGTTGCCGTCGTTCAACGACGACATCCAGGGAACGGGCGCCGCCATCGTTGCCGGCATCATCGCGTCGTGCGCTCGGACGGGAGTCAAGCTGACGGATCAGCGAATCCTCATGGTCGGAGCGGGAGCCGCAGGCGTGGGAATCTCGCGCCATCTCCGGAGCGCGCTCACCGCGGTTGGCGTCTCGGATGAGGATCTTCCGAGCCATGTGGCGGTGTACGACACGATCGGCCTGATCAGCATGGCGACCGAGGGTCTCGAACCGCACCAGCACAGCGTGGCGTGGCCCTCGGAGCTGGCCGAGGCCCGAGGGCTGGTTGGAGAGGAGTCGATCGACCTGATCCACGTCATCGAGACATACCAACCCACGATCATCGCCGGAGCCACCGGCGTACCCGGACTGTTCACCGAAGAAGTGATTCGGACGATGGCGAAACACGCTGAACGCCCGGTCGTGATGGCGCTCTCGAATCCAACGAGCAAGTGCGAAGCCGTTCCCAGCGACGTATTCGAGTGGACGAACGGCCGCGCGATCGTGGCCACCGGAAGTCCGTTCGATCCGGTCGACATCGACGGTCGGATGCACACGGTCTCCCAGGCCAACAACGTCTACATCGTCCCCGGAGTCGGCATGGGTGCGCTCGTGTCCAAAGCCCGGGAAGTGACGGACTCGATGTTCGTCGCCGCGGCAGACGCTCTGGCTGCACGGACCATCGCAGCGAGTGAGGACGACGACAGTCTCTACCCGCCGCTTCGCAATCTGCGGATCATCACTCGAGACATCGCAGGAGCGGTGGCCCGGGAGGCCAGGGATGCAGGCGTGGGCCGGGACCTGACCGACGAGGAGATAGAGCAGGAACTCGATCACGAGATCTGGAACTTCGACTACCCGACCTTGAGACCGATCTGACCCGGCTCCGCCAGGCGTACTGAGTACTCAGTACCGGGTACTCAGTACTCCGGCGCAGCCGGGGCTACCGTTCCGGGGTCATGACCTCGCTTCTCGCTCGCACACGTTCCGCCCTAGCAACACGGGGACATACAGCATTCCTTGCCGCGTCTCTGCTGGTCGGAATCCTCGTCGGATTCGGGGCAGCGCTGCTCGTCTGGGCGTTGGAGTTGGTCTCGCGCAGCGTCGTCGAAACCGACGTACTCCTGGGGTTCGGCAAGTGGATGTTCCTGATCTCGATTCCGATCGGACTCCTCGCCGCCTGGCTGTTGAATCGGTGGGTCGGCCCCGGTGTGTCGGGAGGCGGGGTAGCCGAGACCATGGTCGCCGTGAACCTCGAGGCGGGACACCTCTCGACGAAACTTGCCCCCTCGAAGATCGTGGCTACTGCCGCCACTCTCGGAACCGGCGGCTCGGGTGGTCGAGAGGGGCCCATCGTCCTCATCGGTGCTGCTATTGGATCGTCGTTCGCACGGTACACAGGGTTCGGCCTCGATCAAGTCAAGAGTCTCGTCGCGGCCGGCGCCGGCGCCGGCATCGGAGCGAGTTTCAACGCCCCGATCGCCGGGATGATGTTCGCTCTCGAGGTGATACTGGGCTCGTTCGCAATCCGCCATGTCAGTGCCATCGTCGTGACGTCGGTGGCGGCAGCGGTGACAACACACACACTCGTCGGCGAAGAGCGTTTCCTCCGCTCACCCGCATACGAACTCGACGATCCGCGGCAGTTGATCCTCTACATAGTTCTCGCACTGCTCGCGGTGCTGTTCGGCACACTCTTCCTACGGGTTCTCGACCGTGTGAGCATGACGAGGATCGTATCCGCCATCCCGGGATGGGTCGTTCCCCTGTTGATGGGCGTCTCCGTTGCCCTCATCGGCGTGGCGTACCCGGAGACACTCGGCACCGGACAGGCGTTCCTCACTGAGTTGCTCTCCCTGACAGACCATGGAGAGTTCATCTGGTGGTCGTTGTTCATCATCGCCGCACTCAAGGCCGTCACCGCAGCGCTCACCCGCAAGGGTGGAGGATCGGCCGGCACGTTCATGCCGGCGCTCGTGATCGGCGGCGCCGTCGGGGCCGGCTTCGCGATCCTCATCGATCCTCTGTGGAATCTGTCCGAGATCGAACCCGGGGCGTTCGCTCTCGTCGGGATGGCAGCGGCGCTCGCAGCAACGGCCCGGGCCCCACTCACGGCCGTGATCCTCGTGTTCGAGCTGACAGGAGGCTACGGGCTGGTCCTACCGCTGATGCTGGCGTCGGCGCTCGCCACGTTCATCGGTGAACGGGTCCATCCCGACTCCGCTTACACGATGGCACTCGCCCGCAAGGGCATCCGCCTGCCCGAAACCGAGGACATCGATCTACTGGATACCGTCAAGGTGAGCGAGGTCATGTCCGAAGTCGACGAGACGGCCACGCCGGACATGACGCTCGCAGAACTCGACGAGCGGCTCGACCGGACCCGTCACCACGGTATGCCGGTCGTGGATGATGGCGCCCTGGTCGGCATCATCACGGTCACGGACGTCGAGCGCGCCGGGCTGGAGCGCAGCTCCCGAACGGTCGGCGACGAGATGACCGTCACACCGGTCACGATCACTCCCGATCTGCCTGTCTCGGCTGCTCTCGCGCGGATGGCATCACTTGGCTTGGGCCGCCTCCCCGTTGTTGCCGACGACGATCGCCGGCACCTCCTCGGCATGTTCCGTCGTGAATCCGTCGTCAAGGCCTACCACCATGCCCTCGGCACGTCCACGGGACGCCACCTCTACCGGGACCGCATGAGTGTGCGGACGCAGCCGGGAGCCGCCTTTTTCGAAGCACCGGTGCGGCGCGGGTCGCCGATCGTCGGTTCACTCGTTAAGGACGTCCGATGGCCGGAGGGGGCCGTGCTCGTCTCGATCCGTCGCGGCTCATCCGTGCTCATCCCGCACGGCAGCACCGCCATCGAGATGGGCGACGCGATCACCCTGTTCGGCACCGGGGAGTCCCGCGAAGAACTCGGATTCCTCATGGAACCGGATCAGGAGGCAACAGGTGAGTGGCGCCGGCCGTAGAGAGACGGCTGGAATCGCCGGAGCCCGACGCCGGGGGCCGCCGCGTGGAATGAACGAGACACCCGCGAGGGTTCTAGACGGCATATGGCACCGCAAGCGCCCACCAATCTCGCCGCATCGATCACAGACGAACGGATCCGGCCGTTCCTCCCCCTCGTCTACCTGGCATGGTCAGACGGTGAACTGACCCCCGAAGAGATCGAAGGGATCTGCTCGGCAGTCGCCCAACATCCGGGGATCGATCTCGACTGTCAGGTGGCGCTGCGACACTGGCTGAACCCCGAGGATCCTCCCTCTCCCCACGAACTGGAACTCCTCAGGCTCCAGATCATCAGGTGGACGAAGGCCCTCAACGTTTCGCCCTCCGCATCCGTCACCGAACTCGGAATCGCGGTGGCCGAGGCGACGCGTTCCGATCGAGTCGTCACGACTGATGAGCGCCGAGCGCTTGCCGACATCGACACGCGATACGGACCGCTCGGACCCGCTCCTCCTGCACTCGGAACACCCATCGAGCTGCGAACCATGGCCAAACAGGAAGCGAGCTTCGACGTACAACGACTTGCCGCAATCCTGGACGGTCGTCATGGCCCGATTCGGAACCGGCTGCGAGGCATCCTCGCCCAGGCCGAATTCGCCTACGGCGACGATCTCGACAGAGACGACTACCGCGAACTGGTGCTCCGCTGGACCAAGACACTCGCCGACGGCGGCTTCGGCTCGGTGGGATACCCCTCCCCTTTCGGTGATGCTGACCCGGGATCCTTCCTTGCCACATTCGCGATGCTCGGACATCACGATCTGAGTTTGATGACCAAGTTCGGCGTGCAGTTCGGCCTCTTCGGTGGATCGATCGCCCGGCTCGGCACCGAGCGCCACCACGTCGAGTATCTGACCGACGCCGGTTCGCTCGCCCTGCCCGGATGCTTCGCCATGACCGAGACGGGACACGGCTCCAACGTTCGGGACCTCGAGACCCGGGCCGTGTACGACCCGGTGACCGATGAGTTGATCATCACCACCCCCAACGATCTGGCTCGCAAGGACTTCATCGGCAATGCGGGCGCACACGGGCGCTTCGCCGTCGTGTTCGCTCGACTCGTCGTCGACGACACCGACCACGGTGTGCACGCCGTGCTGGTCCCGATCCGCGATGAGAGTGGGGCCGTCCTGCCCGGGATCCGGATCGAGGACAACGCAGGCAAGGGCGGACTCAACGGTGTGGACAACGCACGGATCTGGTTCGCCAACGTCCGAGTTCCTCGCACGGCTCTGCTTGACCGGTTCGGATCGATCGGCGACGACGGCACGTACCGAAGCGACATCCCCAACCCGGACCGCAGGTTCTTCACGATGATCGGAACCTTGGTCGGTGGCCGGGTCGGTGTCGGCGCCGCATCGGTCAGCGTCGCGAAGTCGGCCCTGACGATCGCAGTGCGATACGCCCATCGACGCAGACAGTTCGGGCCGACGGAAGAGACCGAGCGCCTCCTGATCCACTACCCGATTCACCAGCAGCGCTTGATACCCAGGCTGGCGGCCACATACGCCTACCACTTCGCATTCGAATCGCTGATCGACGACTTCGCCCAAGGGACCGACGACCCTCGCCGCCTCGAGGCCCGTGCCGCAGGATTGAAAGCGTTCGCCACATGGCACGCCGTCGACACGATCCAAGCCGCGCGCGAGGCATCCGGTGGACAGGGCTACCTGGCAGAGAACCGGTTGACGACGATGCGCTCCGATGCCGACGTCTTCACCACGTATGAGGGCGACAACACGGTGCTGACACAACTCGTTGCCAAAGCCCTCCTCACCGAATTCCGCCAACAGTTCGACTCGATGGGAGCCACCGGGATGGTGCGCTTCCTCTTCCATCGAACCGCATCCGCCGTCACCGAAGCGAACCCCATCACGAGGAGCACGACGGATGCCGCCCAACTCCTCAACGCATCATGGCAACTCGACCAACTCCGCTGGCGGGAGGCCCACCAGGTGGAGTCGCTCGCTCTGCGGATGCGGGACCGCATCAACCACGGGTCCGACCCGTTCGACGCCTTCACCGAAGTGCAAACCCACGCAATGACGGCCGCCGCCGGTCATGTCGACGTTCTCGTGCTCGACTCGTTCACCTCGGCCGTCGCGGCTGCGGAAGACGGACCGACCCGAGCAGCACTCGATCGACTTCGTGCCCTCCACGGTCTCGCGACCATCCGGGCCGACCTCGCCTGGTTCCAGGAACACGGCCACTTCAGCGCCCCGACTGCTTCGGCCGTGAGAAAGCTCCACGACCGTCTCGTGGCGGAGATCGCGAACGAGTCACTCGCACTCGTCGATGCCTTCGGCATCCCCGACCAGGTTCTCGCCGCACCCATCGCCACTCGTGGCTGACCGAAAGGACGACAACATGACCACCACCGAACGCGTCGCCGTCATCGGCGGTGCCCGCACCCCCTTCGCGAAGGCCGGAACGCACCTCAAGGACCGCACTGCTCTCGAACTCGGCACACACTCCGTCGACGGAGCTCTCGCCAAACTCGACCTCGACCCGGCCCTCGTCGACCAGCTCGCATACGGGATCGTCACGCTCGACGCCCGCGTCCCGCATCTCGCCCGAGAGGTGAACTTCGCGAGCCGACTGCCCGACTCCGTGCGCTCCGTGACAATCACCGACAACTGCATCACCAGCATCACCGCGATCGAATCGGTCCACGATGCCATCGTGGCCGGCCGGTCGCGTGTTGGCATCGCCGGTGGCGTCGAATCCGTTTCGAATCCCTCGGTGTTGTGGAGTCGCAATGCGACACGGGTGCTGTCCGATCTCCAGAACGCGAAGACCCTGCAGGACAGGGCACGGATCCTCACCCATCTGCGGCCCGGAGACTTCATGCCCAAGTCACCCGGTGTGACGGAGCCATCCACCGGTCTATCGATGGGCGAACACACCGAGATCACCGTGAAAGAATGGGGCATCTCGCGTACCGATCAGGACGAGATCGCCTTCCACAGCCATATGAACGCTGCGGCGGCGACCTCCGACGGACGTTTGGTCGCCGAGATCCATCCCCTCAACGGGATCGACATGGACACGATCGTCCGACCGGGCACATCGATGGAGAAGCTGGCCAAGCTCTCCCCCGTCTTCGACCTCACACCGGAGGGGACGCTCACCGCCGGCAACTCGAGTCCACTCACCGATGGGGCGGCTTCGGTGGTCTTGATGTCCGAATCGGCAGCGGCCCAGTACGGACATGAACCGCTTGCCTTCATCAAGGCCATCGAGTTCGCTTCGATCAGCCCCGATGATGGGCTGCTGATGGGCCCCGGCTTGGCTGTCCCGCGAATGCTTCGCCGGGCCGGAATGCGTCTCGACGAGTTCGATCTGATCGAGATGCACGAAGCCTTCGGGGGTCAGGTCGCATCGAACCTTGCAGCCTGGGAGCGCGGTTGGAAGGAGGATCCGATCGGCACGGTCGACCGGGACCGTCTCAATCAGCTTGGAGGGTCGATAGCCATCGGCCACCCGTTCGCCGCCACCGGTGCGCGCATCGTCGCCCAGCTCGCAAACGAGATGGCCCGTCGTGATGCCAGATACGGCTTGATCAGTATCTGCGGTGCAGGAGCGACAGCAGCAGCGGTGATCCTGGAACGGGTCTGAGCAGATAGCACACAGCAGACAGCTCCGACCCGGCTGTTGGCTGTTCGCTGTTGGCTGTTCGCTGTTCGCTGTTGGCTCTATCTACAGATGTGCCCCGAACAACCTGAGATGCGGCGGGACCTCTGCGGATCCACCCGCTTCCGCTCCGTCCAGGAATGCGCCGGCCGTCTCGTGAGAGCGTTCGATGAGCTCTGCTGCCTGCCCGAAGTCGTGGGGCGGCACGCTCACGGGACACGGCGGCGGGAGCACGACCAACTCCACGCGATCCTGGAAGTGGTCGATGTCGACGACGAGCCTTCTGGTGATCAGGAAACTGGTTGAGTGCAGCAACAGTGGGATCGCTCCCCGTGGAGGCTTCTCCAAGCCGCACGCGGTCCCGCTGGTGAGGACGTAGACGGTGTCCGCTCCATGTTCGACGGCGTCGGATATGGGGGCGTAGTTCGATATGCCGCCGTCGATGAGGAGTCTTCCTTCCCACTCGACCGGTGGGAAGACGCCGGGGATGGCAGCGCTGGCCAGCACCGCATCCACCGTGTTCCCTCGTGAGAGAGGGATCTCCTCACCGGTCGTGGCATCCGTCGCGATGACGTGCAGCGGGATCGGGGCATCGGCCAGATCGTCGAACTCTGAGTGAGTCTGGATCATGCGGCGGAGGGCACGGTTCGGAACCAGGCTGGAGCGTCGTCCGGCGAATCCGAGGAAGCCTCCAACGAAGTCCATCGGGAACACATGGGGTCTCCGCAGACCGCGCCACACATCACCGAGCGAGCGGGCCGTCTCCACCGACTGAGGCCGCGATGCGATGTAGGCGCCGTTGATGGCGCCCACGGACGTGCCGACGATCAGATCCGGGGTGATGCTCCGCTCGTAGAGCGCTTCGAGCATCCCGGCGTGGATCGATCCAAGGCTGCCGCCTCCTGTGAGCACAAACGCCTTCATGCTTCGGGAACGCACAACGGGTGTCGTTCCTTCCGACGTTGACAACCGGTGGCGCCCTCTCCCTCCCCTACGGCCGGCGTGACCCCGTCATCGCTCGATCTCGACGTCAACGACGATCACGGCGTTGCGACAGTCGCAACCGTCGGCGTGGACAAGTCTCCCGTTCGCGTCCTCCCGGCACGCTTCGTCGATCACGTCGGCTGGACTCCACTTCGAACGTTGATCGAGGCCGGCTTCCCTCTGCCTAAGGAGCGCGAGTTCCGGCCAGCGCAGAATCGCCTCGAGGGCCTCGCGGACATCGCTTTCCGTGAACCCCATCCACGTCCCCGGGTCGTATTCGATCGGATCGGCCTCACCGCGAGAGCGCAGCTTGTACTCGATCTCAGCGGTGAACCGAACTCTCATGTGGGACCCGTCGACAGCCATCATCACTGTGCTCCTATCGCATGCACTCCGATCCGAGACCTGCCCCGGCCTTGGCGCCTACGCCGACAGGTCACCAGGAACAACACACTGGTGAGCACTTGATTCCACCCGGCACACACTCTGACGGTCGGACCGAAACACCAGGATTGCAGAAGCATGTCTTGCTGTTTGCCTCTCTGAAAGCGCTTCGCGTCTGTGAACGCAAACAAGGGGCCAACGGGTCGCTATTCGACGGGAGAAAGAACAACATGGAACTCGGAATGATCGGTCTGGGGAAGATGGGCGCCAACATGACCGAGCGACTCGTCAACGGCGGCCACCGCGTCGTCGGCTTCGACCTCAGTCCTGCATCGGTGCAGGGTGTCGCCGACATCGGAGCCGAGGGAGCCGCCACGCTCGAAGAACTCGTCTCTGCGCTGCCGTCTCCCCGGGTGATCTGGATCATGGTGCCGGCCGGTCGACCGGTCGATGCCACGATCGAAGCGCTCCTCCCCCACCTCGAAGAGGGAGACGTCCTGATCGATGGCGGCAACTCGAATTTCAAGGACACCATGCGTCGCGCCGAGACCTGCCGGGCCTCCGGACACCACTTCGTTGATGTCGGCACGAGCGGCGGGGTCTGGGGCCTGGCCGAGGGCTACTCCATGATGGTGGGAGGAGATGACGCCGTCGTCGAGAGCTTGCGTCCGATCTTCGAGACCCTGGCACCGGCGCCCGACAAGGGCTGGGGCCGCACCGGAGACTCGGGGGCAGGTCACTACGTCAAGATGGTCCACAACGGCATCGAGTACGGCCTCATGCAGGCTTACGCCGAAGGTTTCGCCCTCATGGAGGCGAAGAGCGATTTCGGATTCGATCTCGCCCAGATCGCCGAGATCTGGAAAGAAGGCAGCGTTGTTCGATCCTGGCTGCTCGATATCACCGCCGATGCGATCGCCGAGAACCCGACGATGGACGGAATTGCCCCCTGGGTCCCCGACTCCGGCGAAGGGCGCTGGACGGTGTTCGAGGCGATCGACCTGGATGTGCCCGCCCCCGTCATTACGCTGTCGCTCATGCGCCGCATCGGTTCCCGCGACGAGATCGACTACTCGGATCGGCTGCTCTCGGCGATGCGCAACCAGTTCGGCGGGCACGCCATCAAACGGGAGTCGTGATGACAACCAAAGTTGACCGCCACGTCTTCGTCATCTTCGGCGGGACGGGCGACCTGGCACGCCGCAAACTGATCCCGTCGCTCTACCGCCTCATCACCGAGAACGACATCGCCGACCGGTGTGTCCTGCTCGGAGTCGCTTCCGGCGATCTCGATGACGACGCATACCGGGCATGGGCACGCCGGGCGCTGGAAGACGCCGGCCTCGAAGATCTCGATCTCGAGTCCTGGTGCGACGACAACGTCCACTACCAGCAACTCACCCGCGAGGCCCCGTCATACGATGAGGTTCGGCGACGTATCGAGGCCATCGAAGCCGACCATGAGTTGCCCGGCAACCGGGCCTTCTACCTGGCGCTTCCTCCCCCCGTGTTCCCGACCGCCATCACGGGTCTCGGAGACGCCGGACTCAATGAGAGCCCCGGTTGGACCCGCCTCGTGATCGAGAAGCCGATCGGTACCGACCTGGAGTCGGCGCGCAAGTTGAACGAGGTGGTACACGAGTTCTTCGACGAGAGCCAGGTCTACCGGATCGACCACTACCTGGGCAAGGAGACCGTGCAGAACCTCCTGTCGTTCCGCTTCGCTAATCCAATGTTCGAGAGCGTGTGGAACCGGGACCGGGTTGAGTCCATCGAGATCACCGTCGCCGAGGACCTCGGGGTTGGAACGCGTGCCGGGTACTACGAGTCGGCCGGTGCACTTCGAGACATGGTGCAGAACCATCTCACCCAGATCCTCGCCCTGGTCGCGATGGAACCACCGATCTCGTTCGACGCCGACCAGATCCGTACCGAGAAGGTCAAGGTGATCGAAGCCATCGCCCCGATCCGACGTGAGAACATCGTCTACGGCCAATACGAAGCTGGGGAGATCGACGGCACGGCCGTCCCCGGCTACCTGCATGAGGACGGCGTCGCACCCGAGTCCCGGATCCCCACGTTCGTCGGCCTCAAGCTCGAGGTCGACACATGGAGGTGGAGAGGTGTGCCGTTCTACCTCCGCACCGGCAAACGGCTTCCGAAGCGTCTCACACAGATCGCGGTCACGTTCCAACGGCCCCCGCTCTGCATCTTCCACGGGCACCGAGATTCATGCGTCGTCGACCCGAACGTGCTCCTGATCACGCTGCAACCGGACGAGGGGTTCACCCTCAGTTTCAACGTGAAAGCGCCGGGAGAGACGTTCGCTCTCGACTCTCAGTTGTTGAGCTTCAGTCACAGCGACGTGTACGGAAGATTCCCCGACGCCTATCAGACGTTGATCCTCGACGTCATCGAAGGCGACCAGACGCTCTTCGTGCGATCCGACGAGGTCGACGCCTCGTGGCGTCTCTACGATCCCCTCCTCGACTACCACCCCGAGCCCTACCGCTACGAAGCCGGCACCTGGGGTCCCGCCACCCTCGACTCCTCACTGGCTCTCGGTGGCAAGGCCTGGACGGGCGACGACTCGATCGAGTGAGGCCGTCCGCACCCGCGGGTGAGATCTCGCAGTAGCCCGTATCCCGAATCCCGTATCCCGAATCCCGCGATACCGGCGCCCCGCCGCTCGAAGCCTCCCGGACAGCAGAAAACAGATACCGATGGGCCTCTGACCCGGCTCTGGCTGGGGTCTGTTGTCTGTGATCGGTTATCGGATTCGGGATGCGGTCAGTCCGGCGGCGGCGGGGCGTGGATGGGTGGCCTGAGGAGTCGTCGGCGTTGAGGGGGTGATGAGGGGTCGACGGTGAATCCGCGTCCGTGGATGACGACGTGGTGGTGGAACCAACACAAGGTGGTGAGGTTCTCGGCATCCGTGGTACCGCCTTCGGACCAGGGGGTGATGTGGTGTGGCTGCAAGCGGTAGCGGCTGATACAGCCCTCGATGGTGCAGACGCCGCCGTCACGGGCCAGGATGAACCGTCGCAGCTGGGGAGGGATGCTGCGGCTCCGACGTCCCATGCCGAGCGGCGTGCCGTCTTCGGTTCTGGCGGTAACCTCGATGACGCCGTCACAGAGGATCGCTTCGATGGTGTCTCGTCCGGCTCTGGGTCCGGCTTCGACAACGACACCAGCCTCGGCGTTCGTAGGAGTAGCGTCGCGGGCATCGAGGAGGACGGTGAGTAACGGTGTCGCCGACTCGATCGTGGCGCCATCTGATCCGGCGAGCGAGTCGAGGCTCATCGCCCACAGGGCATCGGCGTAGCGGGTCGTGCGGCTGCAGTCCCCGTCCAGATCCGGTGGCAGCTGGTCGGTTCTGGCGTCGAGGGCTTCGACGAAGGTTCTGCCTGCCATGGCGGGGAGTTGCCCGTAGACCCGCCACGACGATTCGTCCAGGTTCGGCTGGACAACCATGTAGCGGCGTTCGAACGCGTCACGCTCCATGTCACGGGACATGCGGTGTCGGTTCGACACCAGACGCCGTATCCCGGCCACGTCATACACCGCCAACTCGTCGACGATCGTGCCGTCTTCACTGGGGTCGGCGATCCTAGTGGTCTGTCGCAGAAATGGCACCGTGTCTCTCCGGCCCTCGACGCCCCTGGCGGCGTCCTCCGCCTCGACGCAGTCCCGACTGCGCCTTCGTTGTGCGTCTTTGCCAGATGACGCCGATGCCTC
>JAUVNV010000177.1 GCA_030599515.1 Acidimicrobiia bacterium | reverse complement strand
GGTCTCGCGACGCTGACCCATACGCCGAGCCCCATGGCGTTCCTCACCACACTGCTCAATCGGCCGGCGAACGAACGACCGTTCGTCCTGTTCCCGATCGGGTACCCCGCAGCCGAATCGGTGGTCCCGAAGCTGGAGCGGAAACCACTCGGCGACATCCTGGTCGAGTACCCGGCTGTCGGCGACGAGCATCCGGTCGGCGAGATGTCACAGACGTTCGTCCCCGCCGCTTTCGAGGTCCCCTCCTCGTTCGAGGGTCCGGGGTTCCGGCTCGAGCCGCTCGGGCCGGAGCACAACGAGCGCGACCACGAGGCGTGGACGTCGAGCATCGAGCACATCCGATCAACCCCCGGCTTCGGACCCGACCGCAACTGGCCGAAGCCCATGAGTCTCGAAGCGAATCTCGCCGACCTCGAGATGCACGCCCGTCACTTCGCCGACCGTGAAGGCTTCACCTACTCCATCCTCGACGGCGACGACGTGATCGGCTGCGTCTACGTCTACCCGGTTACCGAGCCGGACCACGACGCCTCTGTGAGTTCATGGGTCCGGGAGAGCCGCGCAGAGATGGACCCGGTCGTGTACCGATCCCTGGCGACGTGGGTCGACGAAGGATGGCCGTTCAAGACTCCGTACTACGCGGCGCGCCCCGACTCCGGCTGAACGACCGCCACCCGGCCGAGTACGGCGAGTACCGTCAGGCTGAAGCCACTGGAACCTCTCGACATCTCAAGGAGGGCCGCCATGGGCGAGAAGAAGAACTGGTTGGACACAGTCTCGGAAACAATCGACAAGGCCGCAAAGGCCGTGAACGAAGCGTGGGACGGCACGGCCGATGCCCGGAAAGATGCCTGGGAGAAGACGAAGACGGCGGCAAGCAGCGCCTCAGATGCCTTGGACCAAGGCGTTGAACAAGCACGGCATTCGTTCGAAGGCACGAAGGACTCCGAACGAGAAGAGCCACTGGATCAAGACGAGTTGCAGGACGACGATTCGCAGGAGCAAGGGGACTCCGTCGAACCCGACGTGACCTGAAGGGTCCTGATCGTCAGGTGCCGGCGTCAGACCCCGGTTGCGGGCGGTGCGCCTCTGGCACTCCAGAAGTCGTTCAGCGACGACTGCATCCGCACGTACCAGACGATGTTCCCGATGAGCGGCAACAGGAACCACAGGCCCCAGATCGCCGTGATCGGGGGTTTCTCCCCCACGTCCTGATAGAGCTTCGCCACCTCGTCGGCCATCAGGAACATGACGACCGGACTGATGAAGATCCAGAGGACCAGGTGCACGACGCCACCGAGTCCATCGCCTCGATACCGCTTGAGATCCTCACCGGTCCAGAAGACCCAGAACAGCGACCAGATGCCAAAGGTGACGATGACCAACAAGATGGTCAATCCGGTGGATCGTGCCTTGCCGATAGGGCGATCCGGCTGCGAAGCAGAGCCGGTGGATTCGAGATGCGCATCACTCATGGATCCGAGCCTATCGAAACCCCCGCCGGCCGGCGAGGAGTGCCGGCGTATCAGCGGTTGAGCCAGCTCTGGAGCCTGCGCGTCAGCGGTGGCATCAACACGTAGGTGAGCGCGAGGATGCCGAGCACGTTCCCGATGAACACGGCGAGCACCACATTCATGTTGGGGGCGATCGCGCCGCGAATGAGCGTGATGAGCAACACCGTTGGGAAGAGAGCGATGAACACCGCAATGGACTGCTTCCAGCGCTTCGGCCCCTGCGGCTGCGAGGCCTGAGCGGGGAACCAACCACCGAACCCTCCAACCACGTTGTACGTCCGGTCACCTTCGACGAGCTGCTCGATACGGTCAACCCACTCGTGGCGGGTATCGGATTCGAGCCAGCGATCCAGGTCCGGACGCGACGCGAACGAGGCAACGATCACGTGATCCTCTTGCACTCCCTCCACGGGCGGAAGCAATTCTGATCCGAGGAACCCCGGAAACTCGCGCAAGCGATCGAGCCCGTCGTCATGGAGCGCTACGAACTCGTCGTAGTTCTCCGGGGCGATGCATTGAGAGAAGACGATCGTCACCGGCTCCGGTGCCGTCCGCATCCCGGCAACACGCTGTTCCCGGGCCTCTCCGTCGATCATGGGATCGACCTCGACCATGAAGGCCCTGCGCTCCTCGGACTGAAGCCACGCATCGAGCTGATCGACCGTGGCGAACGAATACACCGTCACCCACTCACCGGGGTGGGACGGGTTCGGCGGCTGCACCTCCGAGCCGAGGAATCCCGGGTACGACCCGGCAGCAGCACGAATGCGCAGGTCCCACGCCCGGAAGTCGTCCTCGCAGTCGGAATGGACACGGCGCGCCACGACGGTGGTGGGAGATGCTGCTGGCTGGCTCGGGCTGCTGGACATGGTCGAAGCGTAGGGTCGCATCGGGAGTCACTTCCAAGCGCTAGGGCCCTAAGAAGACGCGCGGATGGGCCGCTTCCGATCCTCTTCCTCCCCCTCAGGGGGAGGTGCCGACGTAGGAGGCGGAGGGGGTCAGAGATCGAATCTGAAGGGAACCGCTTGACCCCTCCCGTCAGCGCCCGGGGGCGCTGCCACCCTCCCCTGAGGGGAGGGAAGAGGCTGGGTCAACGGCCGAGACACTTCCACCTATTCGCTGATCTTCTAAGCACCGGGGCACCTCTGGAAGACCGCCGACATCCGCAATACACCCGGTGTGGGGATCGGCTACGTCAGTACAACGGTGTCGTCACCGGTAAGCGATTCGTGTGTCGCACGCTCAAAGGAAGCGACGTTGTCCGGATTCGACAGGATCGCCAACTCGATGTCGGTCACCACCCGCCTACTTCGCACGCCATCGTACCGACCTACGGGATTCTGAGTCCGGATGGAAGACCCCCGATCGCGCACGACACCATTGTGCCTGTCGACAACATCTGGCTCCCGAAGCAAGGCGTGCCATCATCTCCCCATGGCAACCATGTTCCCCGGCCGGCTCCCCGGCAATGCTTCACCTTCGGAGAAGCCGGTCTATCGGGCGCTCGAGCAGCTCCCGGATCCATGGCGGGTCTTCCACTCGGTGGCGTGGCAGTCGTTGAGGAAGGGACGGCAGGGGGACGGCGAGGCCGACTTCGTGCTCATCCATCCCCGCCACGGCCTCATCGTGATCGAGGCGAAGGGCGGTTCGATCCACATCCGTGACGGCGAGTGGTTCTCGTCGAACAAGAAGGGTACGCATCCGATCGACCCGTTCGAGCAGGCCACCGCGTCCAAGCATGCCCTCGTCGGGTACCTGCGGGACACGATCCCGGAACTGCCGTGGCTCGATGCAGGCCACGGCGTGTGGTTCCCAGGAATCACGGTGAGCGGGGATCTCTCTGCTGCAGCGCCCGAAGAGATCGTCCTCGACCACAACGACCTCAACAGGCCGGTCGTTGCGATCAACGACCTCGTGAACCGGTGGAACCTCCACGGCACGATCCCCGATGAGTTCGTCGAAGCGATCACGAAACGGCTCGCCCCGACGGTGACGATCCGCCACACCCTCGCCGACGACGTCGCCGAGGTCCACGCCCGCCAACTCGCTCTCACCGAGACGCAACGTCTTGCCCTCGCCGGTCTGCGCCGTGCCCGCCGGGTCATCGTCTACGGCGGGGCGGGCACCGGCAAGACCGTCCTCGCCGCCGAACGGGCCCGCAGGCTGTCTGCCGACGGCTTCCGCGTCGTGCTCACCTGTTTCAACCGGCCCCTCGGCGACGCCTTCGCCGACGAGTTCTCCGACAACGACCTCGTCACCGCCGGCTCGGTCCACCACCTCGCCAACAGCTGGATCACCGACGCGGGCCTCACGTTTCCCGAGGACCCCGAACCCGGCTGGTGGGACGACCCTGCCGGCGAGCTCCTCCTTGAGGCGTTCACCACGGGCGACTTCCGCACCGATGCGATCATCATCGACGAGGGCCAGGACTTCGACGACTCTTGGTTCATGGCGCTCGAAGCCGCCATCGACAACCAGGATGAGGGCCTGTTCCTCGTCTTCGCCGACCGGCAGCAGGCGATCTACCGTGAGAACTGGGAGCCGCCGTTCGACGCGGTGGAGTACACCCTCGATCTCAACTGCCGCAACACGAACCAGATCGCCGAGGTCGTCGCCCGCGTCTACGGCGACGACCTGCCGGCCCGAGGCGCCGACGGCCCCGGACCCGAGTTCCATGCCGTCGAGTCCCCCGAAGGCGTCGACAAGGTGCTGCGCGGGGTCCTCCATCGACTCGTGAACGAGGGAGCGATCCCGGTCGACCGGGTCGTCATCCTGACCCAGTACCGGGAGACGAAGGACCGCCTCATCGGATGGACGGCAGCGGGTCTCACCCTCGGCGCCATCGGAGACGAAGACACCGTTGCCGTCGAAACCATCCACCGCTTCAAGGGCCTCGAGGCCGACGCGACCATCGTCATTCTGGATCGCCTCGAGAAGGTCAGGGACCATGCCCTCGCCTACATCGGCCTCAGCCGGGCCCGCTTCCATCTCGTCGTGATCGCTCCACCGAACGTCGGAGTGGCGCTCGGGTTGGGCTGATCCTCGAACGATCCCTACCGAACCGCCCCGCCCACGCTCCGTGCCGGACACGCTCCGCCGGATCGTCGGGGTGCGTGGGATCCGGCTCGCCGATGACCCTGGAGTGCTTCTGCTCGTAATGTGTCCTTCGCCTCTTGCCACAGACTGGTTCCTGACGGACAAAGGAGGGGAGGCTCGATCGGAGGACACGATGCGGTCACCGTCACTTCAGGCCCGCGGGGTGAGGTGGCTGGCATTCGTCGTCGTCTTGAGCCTCGCTGCCTGCACCGGAGGAGGCGACGGGGACATCACGGCGCCCCGGGACACCGTTCGACTGCCGCAGCCGATTCCCCACGGCGACATGAGCCTCGAGGAGACCCTGGCGACCCGACAATCGGTGCGTCAGTACACCAGCCAGCCACTCACCGACGTCGAGATCTCGCTGCTGCTCTGGGCGGCGCAGGGCATCACGCGTGAAGGCCGGGGACGGACGGCGCCGTCGGCGGGTGGGTTGTATCCGCTCGACCTCTACCTCGTAACGGCTCATGGCATCTTCCACTACCGCCCGGACCATCATGATCTGGAGGTCATGTCCGGCGAGGACGTCCGTGTCCCGCTGTTCCGGGCCGCTCTCAGCCAGGAGGCGGTGCGGGAGGCGCCGGCCGTCTTCGTGGTGACCGCCGTCTTCGCCCGTACGGCAGTCAAATACGGCGACCGCGCCGTGCGCTACGTGCACCTGGAAGCCGGGCACGCGGCACAGAATCTGCTCCTGGAGGCGGTCGCTCTCGGCCTCGGCGGGGTGCCGATCGGGGCGTTC
>JAUVNV010000035.1 GCA_030599515.1 Acidimicrobiia bacterium | reverse complement strand
CCGGAGATCTCGCTCTTCGAGAGCATTCGATGGGAAGAGGAACACGGATTCTGGTGGCTCGACCGGCACCTTCAACGCATCGGTGAGTCGTGCGCCTACTTCGGATTCCGTTTCGACGAAGCACTCGCGCGTGACGCTCTTGAAAGGATTGTCACCGGTATGAGCGGTGCACACGCCGTCCGACTCGAGGTCGACCGCCTCGGCAAGACCGTCATCGCCGTCGACCCCGACGACCTCCCACCGGCACGATGGTGGCCCAATCCCGAACGCGACCCGGTGATGTGTGCGATCGACACGACGGCCATCTCGTCCCAGAGTATCTACCGTTTCCACAAGACGACCGCGAGGCGCCCCTACAACGACCGCAGCCGCGCCTATACCGACGTCGAGGACGTGCTGATGGTGAACGAGCGGGGCGAAGTGACCGAAGCGACGACGTACAACGTCGCCGTGCAGTGCGCCGGGACGTGGATCACCCCTCCACTCGCGTCGGGGTGCCTCCCCGGAGTGCTCCGACAGGTCCTGATCGATGAGGGAGCACTGGTCGAAGAGGTCATCATGGTCGAGGATCTCGACGGTGCAGACGGGCTTGGCCTGCTGAGCTCGGTACGAGGCTGGAAGTCTGCTCGGCTCGTCCGGAGGTAGCCTCCGGTGAAATGCTGAATCTGCTCTCGATCTCGATGAATCCGTGACCCTCGTAGAAGCTCTGATCCTCGTTGCCGCGGGCGCCGCTGCCGGTTTCATCAATGCGCTTGCAGGCGGCGGCTCCGCCATCACGATCCCCATTCTCACCGAGATGGTCGGCATCAACACGGCGAACGGGACGAACCGCATTGCCATCTTCCTCGCCAACCTGACTGCGATCGCCGGCTACCAGAAGGGCGAGGCGGTTCCCTGGCGTCGACTCAGCGTTCTCCTGATCCCGACGGTGATCGGCGCGGCCGCCGGAGCGTGGTTGTCGACCGTGACACCACCCGATGTGCTTCGGATGGTCTTCGCCGGCGTTCTGCTCCTCGTGGCTGCGTCCGTTGTACTGCGCCCGTCGCGTTGGCTCAACGAACGCGAGGCAGTGCTCCACGAACCGTGGCGTTCGCTCGTGTTCTTCGGCATCGGGTTCTACGGCGGCTTCGTTCAAGCCGGGGTCGGGTTCCTGCTCCTCGCAGGTCTCGTGCTGGGCGCAGGAATGAACCTCGTCAACGGCAACGCTGCAAAGGTCGTCCTCATCGCGGCCTATTCGCCGATCGCGATCCTGCTCTTTGCCCGAGCCTCCCAGATCGACATCGCCGTCGGCGTGGTGCTCGCTGCAGGTCAGATGTCCGGAGCATGGGTCGGATCCCGCCTTGCAGTGCTGAAGGGCGCCGCGTGGATCAGATGGATTCTCGTGGCGGCCGCTGTCGTCGCAGCGGCACGGCTTGCATTCGCGTAGACTGGGGACATGAGCGACAACGACACAAGCACCGGCGGACCGATCGACGCTCTCTCGATCGGCGAGATCGACAAGGAACTTGCCGCAATCGACGAGAAGCTCGACACGATGCCTGCAGACGACTTCGAGGGTCGGGTGGAACTTCGGCAACGGCACCAGGCGCTTCGAGCTCGTGCCGCACAACTCGGCACAGACGCCGACGAGCGGCGTTCGACCGCGGACCTGCAGACCGAGATCCAGTCTCTGAGACAGCGCATCGCCGCGATCCAGGGAGGGATGATCGATACGGCAGAGCAGGTTGGTGAGGGAAACATACCTGGTCCGGATCCCAGCCGAACCGATCCCGCTGCGATGAATCGAGAGATAGCGGATGGCCACGGGGCCCCCGCGATGGTGAGTCGACTCAACAAACTCGAGGGGATTCTGGCCAGCCGCGGCGTCGATGCTGACTAGTCGGGTGCCGCACCGGGATGGTCGGCGGCTCGGCTTGTCTTCGGATAGGGTGAGGGCATGCCTGAAGCAGATCTCGATCTGATCCTGCGAGAGCTCTCCGAGGTGCAGGACCGATTGATCGCCTTGCCCGAGGATGCCTTCGCAGAGCGCTATGAACTCCGCTGTCACCAGGATGAGCTTCGCGATCAGATGGCGTCGTTCCGGGTCGACTTCGACGCCGAACGATCGACGGACGACCTCCTGGCCGAGCTGTCGGGTCTGCGGTCGCGCCTGACGGCGATCGAAGGGCAACGCATCGACATGGTCTCTCAGGCCGGTGGCAGCGGTGGGATGACCGGTGCGATGACTCCGGAAGAAGGACTGAACCGCAAGATGGACGAGGCCGCCGGTGCCGGGGAAATCCGTTCACGGATAGGTCGCATCAAGGGGATCCTGATCGACCGCGGCGTGGAAATCCCTGAAGCGTCCTAGTGCCCTGCAAACCCTGGGCTCGCAGAGGCGCATAGGTACCTTGCTAGCCCACAGCTTGCAGAGCTCCGCCGTCTTCAACTGTCTTCGGTCCGACCGCTGCGACGGTACGCTTGCCGGCGATGACCTCTCCTGCCCCCACGATCTGGCTGACAACGCTCGGCTGCGCCAAGAACCAGGTCGACTCCGACAAGATCACAGGGATGCTGACGGCCGCCGGGTACACCGAGGCGTCGACCCCCGAGTCGGCCGACGTGGTGATGGTGAATACGTGCGGCTTCATCGAGCCGGCCCGTCGGGAGTCGGTCGATACGATCCTCGATCTCGCAGGTGCGAAGCGTGACGATGCGAGCCTCGTCGTGGTCGGCTGCATGGCGCAGCGATACGAGACCGAGCTGACCGAAGCACTCCCCGAGGCCGACGCTGTCCTGGGACTTGATCGCTATTCCGAACTCGTTGATCGCCTCGACGCGCTGCGACGATGGACGCCGCTCACCATCGGATCGGCCCGTCGGTCGCACATGGACATTCTGTACGAAACGCGACGTCCGACACCGACGACGCCGTACGCGTACGTGAAGGTGGCGGAGGGGTGCGACAAGCTCTGCACGTTCTGTGCGATTCCGCAGTTCCGGGGGAAGCAGCGGTCCCGGAGTCCAGAGAACATCAGGGATGAGATCGTCGAACTCGCTCGGGCGGGCGTCGCGGAGATCGGCCTGGTGGCCCAGGACCTCGCCGCGTACGGTCGGGACACCGAGGCCCCGGACATCGTTGAGCTGGTCCGGCGGATCTCGGACGTCGAAGGACTCCGGCGTCTCCGGCTCTACTACCTGTATCCGCGAGAGATCCGACCTGCGCTGATCGAGGAGATGGCCGGCAACCCGATCGTCGCGAACTACTTCGATCTCTCACTCCAACACTCTTCCGGTCGTCTGCTCCGGGCGATGAAGCGCCCCGGATCGGGTGACCAGCACCGGGGACTCATCGAACGGATTCGATCTGCGGCTCCGGACGCCGCGATGCGGTCATCGTTCATCGTCGGTTTTCCAGGGGAGACCGACGACGATGTCGATGATCTGGCGTCTTTCCTCGACGATGCCGAACTCGACTGGGTCGGCTTCTTCCCCTTCTCGCCTGAGGAGGGCACCGAGGCTGCGGTCATGAGCGGACAGATCCCGGAGTCGGAAAAGCAGTCCCGGCTCCGCCATCTCCAGAGCATCCAGGACGACATCACGGCGGCCCGTTCCGTCGGCCAGATCGGTCGCACGTTCACGGTCGTCGTCGACCAGGTCGAGGACGACCGACCCGTCGCGCGCTCGTACCGGGAGGCGCCCGAGATCGATGGCGTCATTCTCCTCGATCGTGGAGAGCCGGGGGAGTGGCTCACCGTTGAGATCACCGGAGGCTACGGGACTGACCTCGACGCGATCGTGAGGCGTCCCGCATGATCGTCGAGATCCTCGCCATCGGTACGGAATTGTTGCTCGGCCAGATCGTGAACTCCAACGCGATGCACATCGGTGACCGCCTCGCCGATGCTGGACTCGATCACTTCCAACAGACCGTGGTCGGCGACAACGAAGCTCGCATCGCGGCGGCGATCACCGCGGCCTGCAGGAGGGCCGATGCCGTGATCATCACCGGAGGTCTCGGTCCCACGAAGGATGATTTGACGCGTGAAGCGATTGCCCGTGCTGCCGGCGTCGACATGGTCTTCGATGAGGATCAGGCCGGACGGTTGCGCGAACGCTGGGAACGCAGCGGCAGGATCATGCCCGAATCGAACCTTCAGCAGGCCGAACACCCCGACGGCTGCTCGCTCATCGCGAACCCGAAGGGAACTGCGCCGGGTGTCCGCTGCAAGATCGACGACACGTGGGTCTTCGCTCTTCCCGGGGTTCCCGCAGAGATGCTCCCGATGCTCGACGAAAAGGTGATCCCCTTCCTTCGCGGCAGCGATGCTTCGGTGGTGGCCAGTCGCTTGTTGCGAACCTGGGGAGATACGGAGTCCGCGATCGGTGAACGGCTCGGCGATCTCTACGACGCATCGACGAACCCGACGATCGCGTTCCTCGCATCGGGCGGTGAGATCAAGATTCGGATCACGGCGAAGGCCGCAACGCGAGAGGAGGCGCTGGCGTTGATCGCACCGATCGAGGCGACGGTTCGCGAGCGCATCGGGAAGAGGATCTTCGGGGTCGACGACGACACGGTCGAGTTGGTGGTCCTCCGGATGCTCGAGGATCACGGCTGGACGCTGGGAACCGCAGAATCGGCGACGGGGGGTCTTGTCGCCGGACGGATCACATCGGTCCCCGGTGCGAGCCGGGTGTTCCGCGGCTCCATCGTGGCCTACGCTACGGAGGTCAAGGAATCTCTCCTTGGCGTCTCTGCGGATGTGGTGGCGGAGCACGGGGTGGTGAGCGAACCGGTTGCGGTCGCGATGGCGGACGGAGCCCGTGAGCAACTCGGTGCCGACGTCGTAGTGGCGGTCACCGGATCCGCTGGCCCTGATCCGCAGGACCGACCTGTCGGGACGGTGGTGGTGTCGGTGGTGACGCCGGAGGGTTCGCAGGTCCGCACGCTCAGCCTCCCCGGTGATCGGGAGCGCGTCCGGACCTTCGCGTCGACGGCCGCGCTTCAGTTGCTGCGCATGTCACTTCAGGGGATCGCCTGGGGGAGTCGATGACCGAACGGCTGTTCCTCGCGGTGGCGTTGATCGATGAGATCCGCCACGGTCTGGCCGCGTTCTTGAGCGACTCCACGACCGGACTACCCGGGCGCCCGGTGCCGCCGGACAACTGGCACCTGACACTCCGGTTCCTCGGCCCAACGGACGCCCTTCAGCGAGATCGGGTTCTGGAGTTCTTGGACGAACACCTGGTCCTGGAGCCGTTCACGCTCGGCTTCACCGGATTCGGAGCGTTTCCGAAGCCTTCGCGGGCGACCGTTCTGTGGCTCGGTGTCGGCCGCGGCAGCGATGAAGTGGCGGTGGTGGCGGCGGTGTGCGAACAGGCGGCGATCTCGGCAGGGTTCCAGCCGGAGGACCGCCCATTCCACTCGCACCTCACGCTGTCTCGTATCCGCCCGCCCACGAATGTTGCCGGTCTGGTGGAGCAGGTCGGTCCATTCCCGCTGAGGATGCAGGTCGACCGCGTGACGCTCTACCGGAGCCATCTCGGGCGTGACGGCGCGGCGTACGAGATCGTCGACGAAGTTCTTCTGTGAAGAACGTCTGTACCTACGTTCACAACAGATGCGAACGTAGAAGCGCGGACCGTGGAGGTCGCCAATGTGCCGATTTCCTCGACATCGAACAGGTGTTCGACTACCGTAGTCTCCGGTCGTGGAATACCATCGTTGTGGTTCACGGCACAGAATCTGTCACAGGCGCCCGATACGGTACGGGAACGTCGAAGAAGGAGACAACGTGACCGACAAACAGGGCGATCGAGACAAGAACATCGAGATGGCCATGTCCCAGATCGAGCGTCAGTTCGGCACGGGCGCCATCATGAGAATGGGCGACGAGGACATCCGGAAGATCGACGCGATTTCCACCGGTGCGCTCTCGCTCGACCTCGCTCTCGGCATCGGCGGTGTGCCGCGCGGCAGGATCGTCGAGATCTACGGGCCGGAGAGCTCCGGCAAGACGACCCTTGCCCTGCACGTCGTCGCCGAGGCACAGCGCACCGGCGGCCTCGCCGCCTTCATCGACGCCGAGCACGCGCTCGACCCCCTCTACGCCCGGTCGATCGGTGTCGATGTTGACGAACTCCTGATTTCACAGCCCGATACGGGGGAGCAGGCGCTCGAGATCACCGACATGCTGATCCGATCGGGGGCGCTCGACATAGTCGTGATCGACTCGGTCGCCGCGCTCGTGCCTCGCGCCGAACTCGAAGGAGACATGGGAGACACGCACGTCGGCCTCCAGGCCAGGCTGATGTCTCAAGCCCTGCGCAAGCTCGCAGGCACGATCAACCGATCCCAAACCACCGTGATCTTCATCAACCAGCTTCGCGAGAAGATAGGAGTCATGTTCGGGAGCCCCGAAACGACCCCCGGTGGGCGGGCCCTCAAGTTCTACGCGAGCGTTCGGATCGACGTTCGACGGATCGAGGCGATCAAAGTGGGGACCGACAACGTCGGCAACCGGGTCCGCGCCAAGATCGCGAAGAACAAGGTCGCTCCGCCGTTCCGGCTCGCTGAGTTCGACATCATGTTCGGTGAAGGCATCTCACGTGAAGGCAGTCTGCTCGACGTCGCGGTCGACGAGGGCATCGTTCGAAAGGCCGGTGCCTGGTACACCTACGATGGGGATCAGCTCGGTCAGGGACGCGAGAAAGCCAAGCAGTTCCTCCGGGAGAACCCTCAACTAGCGATGCAGCTTCAGGATCAGGCGCTTCGTGCGGTCGGCCTGATCGTCGATGAGGATGAGGCCGAAGCCGAGGAGAGCGACGTCAACGAGAGGTCCGGTGACTAGGTGTCTGAGATTTCGCGTTCCGCGCGGCGCCGATTTGCGGTAGCATCAACTCAGACACACACCGAACACTGATACGAAAGCGGACCAGAACGTAGATGTCGACACGGAGACCAGCGAGCGAAGTGACCAAACGGGGCTAGGCCCCGGTATTCGACGCTGTCTCTGGTGTGTGCCGAGCCCCCGGGTTCGGCATGCTGCGTTCAGATTCGCGGAACGGGAACATGATGATGCAGTGGCTCGTAGCGGCCCTGGTGATCGCTGTCGTCGGTCTCGCATTCGTCGGAGGCTACGTTCTCTCTCGGAGGGGGAGTCGCCAGCCGACCCCTGACGAGACCCTGGCCGATGCTCGACTGGCCGCTCAACGCATTCTTGCTCGAGCGGAAGAAGAGGCACGGTCGAAGGCAGAGACGTACCGCGACCGCGAGGATGCGACTCTTGAGCACCGCCGTGTGGAGATGGGATCGCAGGAATCCCGTCTCTCGCAGCGTGAGGCGACGCTCGAACAGCGGGCCGGGAATCTCGCCCAGCGCGAGGAGCTCATAATCGCGCGCGAACGCGCCGCTGAGAGTGCGGTGAGCCAGGCGGAAGCCGTCAAGGAAGAGGCTCGCGGGACCCTCGAGCGGATTGCCGGATTCGACTCGAAGGCGGCGAAAGCCGAGTTGCTCGACAAGGTTGAGACGGAAGCCCGCCGCGACGCGATGGTGCTCATTCGCGATCTCGACGTGAAAGCGCGAGAGGAGTCGGAACGGAGAGCACGCCGAATCCTCGGTACGGTGATCCAGCGACTCGCCTCCGACGTCGTCTCGGAGACCACCGTGTCCGTCGTTCCGCTGCCATCCGACGATATGAAGGGGCGGATCATCGGTCGCGATGGTCGGAACATACGCACGTTTGAATCCATCGCAGGCGTGAACCTGATCGTCGATGACACGCCCGAAGCCGTGTCGGTATCGACGTTCGACCCGGTCCGGCGCGAAGTCGCGCGACGCGCCCTCGAGAGGCTCGTCGAAGGCGGTCGTATCCATCCCTCATCGATCGAAGAGGCGTACGAGAAGTCCCGCCAGGAAGTAGAGCAGTCGATTCGCGATTCGGGGGAGTGGGCGCTCCTCGAGGTCGGATTGGCCAAGATGCACCCTGAGCTCATCACGCTCCTTGGACGGCTGCACTACCGCACGAGCTACGGCCAGAACGTGTTGAACCATCTCGTGGAATCTGCTCACATCGCCGGGATGCTGGCAGCGGAGTTGGGAATCGACGAGAAGGAAGCGAAGCGAGCCGCATTCCTGCATGACATCGGCAAGGCCGTGTCTCACGAAGTCGGAGGGTCGCACGCGCTTCTCGGCGCCGAGATCGCCCGACGGTTCGGTGAGGATCCCGCCATCGTCCACGCGATCGAGTCGCATCACAATGAAGTCGAACCCCGGACACTGACGGCGGTTCTCGTGCAGGCTGCAGATGCGGTCTCTGCCGCGCGGCCGGGGGCCAGGCGCGAAGCTCTGGAGGCGTACGTCCGTCGGCTCGAGCGTCTCGAGGAGATCGCCGGGGCCTTCTCCGGCGTTGCGAAGGTGTTCGCTCTGCAGGCCGGTCGTGAGATCCGAGTCGTGGTCGACCCGGGCAACGTGGATGATCTGCAGGCCAGCGACCTGGCACGGCGCATCGCTCGCAAGCTCGAAGAGGATCTGCAGTATCCGGGTCAGATCGAAGTCACCGTGATCCGGGAGTACCGGGCACGCGACTACGCCCGTTGACCAGGCCGGGTTCGAGGCGCGCATGACCAAAGCAACGCTCCTTGGGACACCCGCCGTGCGCGAGCCTCGCGAGCCGCGGCGGACGGGCAGCTCGTACTACATCCGCACGTTCGGATGCCAGATGAATGAGCACGACTCGGAGAGGATCGCAGGGCTACTCGAGGCCGACGGGATGACTCGCACCGATGACGCGGCCGATGCCGATGTTGTCGTCTTGAACACTTGCACGATCCGTGAGAACGCGGATCAGCGTCTCTACGGCTACCTCGGGTCTCTGAAGGCCGACAAGCAGAAGAACCCCGGGATGCGGATCGCGATCGGTGGATGCACGGCACAGAAGGACAAAGAAATCGTCCGGGAGAGGGCGCCGTGGGTCGATGTCGTCTTCGGAACCCACAACATCCACCGGGTTGTGGATCTGCTCGACCGGGCCGATGAATGGGGTCCGGTCACCGAGATCTGGGAGGAGTCCGGCAGCCCAGACGATGCGCCATCGTTCCTTCCAACGCGTCGCGAATCCGAGCACTCGGCATGGGTGACGATCACGACCGGATGCAACAACAGTTGTACGTTCTGCATCGTGCCCATCGTGCGTGGTCCTGAGATCAGCCGGCGACCCGGCGATGTCATCCGGGAGATTCAGCGTCTGGCGGAAGAAGGAGTTGTCGAGGTCACCCTCCTCGGGCAGAACGTCAACTCCTACGGGCGCGATCTCGATCTCAACGGGCGCCAGCCGCTCTTCGCTGATCTCCTTCGACGGGCCGGCGAGGTCGAGGGGATCGATCGCATCCGCTACACAAGTCCGCATCCCAAAGACATCCAGGAAGACGTCGCTCGGGCGATGGCGGAGACCCCGTCGGTCGCTGCGCAACTCCACCTCCCGCTCCAATCAGGGAGCGACCGCATTCTCTCTGTGATGCACCGGGGCTACACCGGGAGGCGCTTCCTCGACAAGTTGACGATGGCGCGTCGTCTGGTTCCTGATCTCAGCATCTCGACCGACATCATCGTCGGGTTCCCGGGAGAGACCGACGCGGACTTCGCCGCGACACTTGCTGTTGTGGAAGAATCTCGTTTTGACAGCGCATTCATGTTTCAGTTCTCGCCCCGACCGGGTACCCCGGCAGCGAGTATGCCGGACCACGTGCCGGTCGATGTCGTCCAGGAGCGGTTCGATCGACTCGTTGAAATGCAGAACGCGATCACTTACCAACGGAACCAGGCGCGAGTCGGAATGATCGAACGGGTCCTCACCGAAGGTCCCTCACGCAGGAATCCGGCCGTAGCCACGACCCGAACGGAGGGCAATCGGATCGTCCACGTCGACGGAGTTCACGAGCCGGGTCGGTTTCTCGACCTTCGCGTCACGCGCGCCGCCCCGCACTATCTCGAGGGGACCTTGGTCTGAGCATCATCGCCGTACTCGGCCCAACGGCAGCCGGGAAGTCCGAGGTCGCCGAGGGGATCGCCGACCGGATTGGAGCGGAGATCCTCTCCGTCGATTCGATGCAGGTGTTTCGGGGTATGGACATTGGTACGGCGAAGCCGGACCCGGACACCCGGCGCCGATTCGCGTACCACCTCGTCGACGTGGCTGAACCCTCGGACGAGTACACCGTCGCCGAATTCCAGGCTGTCGGGACGAAGGTCCTTGACCGGATCGATTCGTCGGGTGGGACGGTCGTGATCGCCGGCGGGTCCGGCTTGCACTTCCGGTCCCTCGTAGATCCTCTGGAGTTCCCTCCGACGGACGCAGACCTTCGGACGGAACTCGAGTCGGCAACCGCAGACGATCTGCGAGCGGAACTTGCCGGCTTCGACCCGACTGCGGCGGGGGTCATCGACATGGCGAATCCGCGTCGCGTCCTTCGGGCCGTTGAGATCATGCGCCTCACCGGAGCGACACCGACGGCCAGGGCAGCGTCCGGCCAGGCACGGGCGGTGCGGACGTACCAACCGCTGCGATCGTTCACGGCGGTTGGCGTTGACCCCGGATCCGCGATACGACAGCGGATAGAGGAACGGTTCGACGCGATGCTGGACCATGGACTGGTCGGCGAAGTTGCCGCCCTCGCCCCCACGCTGGGACGGACGGCGAGACGGGCGGTCGGCTATCGCGAACTGCTCCCGGTGATCGAAGGCGATCAGGATCTGAGTGCAGCTCGAGATGAAGCGATCATGGCAACCGCATCGCTCGTGAAACGCCAAAGGACGTATTTTCGACGGGATCCCCGCATTCGGTGGATTCCGTGGCACCATGAAGCCGAACAGGTACTCCGTTCAGCGTTCGACCAGATCAAGAAGGACATGCCATGGATTTCGTGAAGGCGGAAGGACTCGGCAACGACTTCATCGTTGTGACGAAACCGCTCGTGATGTCTCCCGAGCACATCGCTGAATTGTGCGAACGGAGGACGGGGATCGGGGCGGACGGGATCCTGGAGATCACCGCCGTCGACGCGATGAGCGTCGCGATGCGCTACTGGAATGCCGATGGTGGCGAGGTTGAGATGTGTGGCAACGGGCTGCGCTGTGTCGCTCTCATCGCCATCGAACAGGGCATCGTGGAAGGTCCTGCGCTGACCGTCCGATCGCCGGTCGGCGACCACCCCGCGACGGTATCTCCCAATGGCATCGTTCGTGCGTTCGTTGGGGTGCCCCACGCCTTTCGGACCGAAGAACTGGTCGTCGCCGGACACACCGTTCGTCCGGTGGGAGTGGGCAACCCACACGCTGTGCTCTTCGTCGACGATGTCGACGATGTCGACGTCGAGATGATCGGTTCGACGATCGAACGGGACGCGATATTCCCCGACGGCTCGAACGTCGAGTTCGTCGAATTCGACGAGGGAGACCGGATCAAGGTGAGAGTCTGGGAGCGCGGTGTCGGAGAGACACAGGCGTCGGGAACCGGGTCTGCGGCCGCCGCGTTCGCAGCCAGGTCCGTTCAGGAACTCAGCGATGTCGTCACCGTCGCGTTGCCGGGCGGCGAACTGCTGATCGAATTCGACGAAGCGGGCGCGTGGATGACCGGCCCGGCAGCGATCGTCTACCGCGGAACGGTTGACTGACCTACTCGACCCGTCGCAACACGGCGACAACGATGCCGAGAATCTCGACGCCTTCGGTGAAGACCATCGGCGCGTATGCCGGGTTCTCGGCTTCGAGGATGACCCGTCCTTCCTTGCGCTTGAGGCGCTTCACGGTGGCCTCGTCCTCGCCCACGAGCGCTGCGACAATCTGACCGTTGCTCGCGGTCGGCTGACGCCTGACAACCACGTAGTCACCATCGAAGATCCCTGCGTCGATCATAGAGTCACCGCGAACGTCGAGCATGAAGACGGGTTCATTGCCGACGAGGTCAGTTGGGAGCGGGTAGATCTCCTGGATGTCTTCTTCAGCGAGGATCGGCGAACCCGCTGCGATCCGTCCGACGAGCGGCACGTCACGGGTGGGTGCCCGATGGAGTGAGGCTTCGGAGGAACCATCGTCGATCACTTCGATCGCCCGGGGCTTGCTGGGATCCCGACGAAGGTAGCCGGCGCGCTCGAGTGCCGTGAGATGACTGTGCACAGTTGAGGGAGAGGAGAGGCCAACGGATTCGCCGATCTCGCGAACCGACGGCGGATAGCCTCGGTCACGGGCGGTCTCGCTGATCAGATTGAGGATCTCACGCTGCCGGTCGGTGAGATCGTGCCTTCCATCCACGGTGTGCCCCTCGTTCGCGTGGGGACAGGCTAGCGGAGATCGACGCGGAGACCAAACATATGTTCGACTTGACGACCGAACAGTTGTTCGATAGAGTTCGTGGCAATACGAACAGACGTTCGGTTGGTGGTAGGGATCTCCGTTTTCTGTCACACCCGAACGGTACGTTCGCATGGTGGGCACAAGCCCACCGCACAGGGCCGACGGAAGTCGGCGGACGGCAGATTGGCGACCGAGGAGGAGACACGGATGATTCCGCAACGAAGCACCAGCGCCCGCGCGCTGGTCATCATCTCCACGACCGTTGCAGCATTCGTGCTCCTCCTCGCCACTGCCGTTCACGCCATGACGGGCGGCGCTTCCGTCGCGACTGTCGACTACCGGGTCGACGCAGGCGATACGCTGTGGTCGATCGCTGCGGATGCGATCTCTCCTGGCGGAGATGTGCGCGCGATGATCTCGACGATTCAGGATCTGAACGGCCTGCCGACGTCGATGATCCGCATCGGCGAGGTTCTCCAGGTCCCGGCTCCCCACGACGCCTGACCGCGAACACCGAACGTACCGGAGGGATCTGGTTCTCTTCGGGTGGTTCGATCACGCCGGGGAGTACGCTCTCGAGCACGATGAGATGTCCGCTGTGCTCCACCGAAGATACGCGGGTGATCGATTCGCGTCCCGCCGAGGACGGCGGAGCGATTCGACGCCGCCGCGAGTGCCTGGTGTGTGGTGAGCGATTCACCACCTTTGAACGCCCGGTCATCGGGGTGACCGTCGTCAAGCGCAGCGGTCGGCGCGAGGGGTTTGATCGGGAGAAGGTACGCCGGGGACTTGAGTCGGCTCTCGCGGACAGGTCCGTACCCGAGGGTGCCGTCGACGACATCGTCGCGAGGATTGAGGCATCCGCACGAGGAGGTTCTGCACTCGTGACGAGTGACGAGCTCGGAAAGGCCGTTCTTGCGGAACTCCGTGATCTCGACGATGTCGCCTACCTGCGGTTTGCATCGGTGTACAAGGAATTCCAGGGAGCGAGGGACTTCGAGCGAGAGGCCGCGGCCCTCGAGCGGAGGGATCGCGACGCGAGCGTCCGGTAGGGTTACGGGATATCGCTGATCGCGGACTCAGTCTCGCCGGCGAGCGTGACGATCCTCGGATCGACCTCGGCTCGGACGACGCTGAGGGCAACGTCGAGGGCAGCAGCGATGCTCTCGCGGACTGTTTCCAGTTCGACAACGAGATCGGCGGCCCGGCCGGTATCGCCTTCTCTCAGAGCGTCGAGGTACTCCAATTGCCAGGTGGCGTACCGTTCGGATGCCTTGGTCGCAAGATCGCGCGTCTGCGCGAACGTCGGATCCGGGGGGAGGTTTGCGACGAGGCGCGCTGTGTCCGCGAGCGATTCGGCGAGAGCGACGCTCAGGGCATCGGTTGTTGCAGAATCGGCCTCAACCGGTAGGTTCGGTGTGGCGAAGAGAGCCGGCACGGTGGAGCGATAAGTGAAAGTCGTTGCGAGGCGCCCGGAGATGCCTTCGGCCTCGGCACCGAGGATGAGCATCGTGGTTCGCGTCGGCTCAAGCGCCTCGAGTGGGCGGCGTGGGACCAACACAAGGGTGGATGGCAGGGGTGTCGTGGCGAGACTGATGACGACGTTTCCTCGCGT
>JAUVNV010000125.1 GCA_030599515.1 Acidimicrobiia bacterium | reverse complement strand
GCTGGAAGGTGTCGAAGCGCTGGTCTCCTTCATGGAAGACTTCCGGAGTGACGCTTAGTTCGTAGTCCTTGCGTGAACGACAGACCACGGCAGACAGCGGACAGTCAACAGCCAGAAACGCGATGAGGGACAGGCTCCTGTCTCCTGTCTCCTGCCTTCCCTAGAACCGCACCTGCACAACGCTCTCTATCGGGTCCGTAGAGGCGAGCGCCTGCATCGCTTCGTCGGGAACGTCGGCATCGACACTGATGAACGAGAGCGCGCGACCTCCGGGGGCGGAACGGCCCGTCTTCCATGTCGCGATGTTGATGCCGAGTTGTCCGAGGAGCGTCCCGACCTTTCCGATGAAGCCGGGCTCGTCTCGGCTGACTGCCACCAGGATCGTCCCTTCCGGGATCACGTCAACCCGGTAGCCGTCGACTTCGACGATCCGCGGTTCGTCATGACTGAACAGCGTCGCGACGATCGTCCGGCGGCCGCCGCTCCACTCGACCCGGCATGAGATGATGTTGGGGTAGTCCGTGGCGTGCAGGCCGCTGATGTGAGCGACAGCGATGCCACGCTCGTCGGCGACATGGGGGGCGTTGATGTAGTTCACGGACTCCGTCACGGCGGGCGTGAGCAGCCCCTTCAAGATCGCGACGGATATCGATTGGGCGTGTTCGTCGATGTCGTCCCCTTCGACGGCGATCTCGACCCGCGTGATCGCTCCGTCGGCGAGTTGGGTCTGGAGGCTGCCCACGCGCTCGGCCAGGTCGAAGTACGGCCGAAGCTCTTTGAGCACCTGACCGTCGGCGATCGGCATGTTCAGGGCATTGCGGTAATCGATCCCGAGTAGGGCGTCGATGACCTGGGCGACAATCTGGATCCCGACCTCTCGTTGCGCCTCGCTCGTGCTGGCGGCGAGGTGCGGTGTCACGACCACGTTGTCCATGTGGAGCAGCGGATTCTCCGGATCGGCCGGCTCCTGCGCGAGGACGTCGAGAGCCGCACCGCCGACCTTCCCGCTGCGCAGTGCCTCGACGAGCGCCTCCTCATCGACGAGGTGGCCGCGCGCCGCGTTGATGATCCTTACCCCGGGCTTTGCTTTGGCGAGTGCATCGTCATCGATGAGGGCGCGTGTGTCAGGAGTCAGAGCCGCGTGGAGGGTGATGAAATCTGAGCGTTCGAGCAGTTCGTCGAGTGAGACGCGCTCGATCTTCATCGATCGGAAGCGGTCCTCGTTCATGTAAGGGTCGTAGCAGATCACATCCATGCCGAACGCCCGACAGCGGCGTGCGATGCGCCGACCGACCCGACCGAGTCCGACGATGCCGATGGTCTTCGAACGAAGTTCGATGCCCCTGAATCGACTCCGTTCCCACTCTCCGCTCTTGAGGCTCGCAACCGCCTGTGGCACGTTGCGGCACAGCGCGAGGAGGAGAGCCATGGTGTGCTCGGCGGTGGCGACGGTGTTCGCACCGGGAGTGTTCATGACGATGATGCCACGCTGGTTGGCCGCCTGCATGTCGATGTTGTCGACTCCGGTGCCGGCCCGTCCGATGACCCTCAGTCGATCTGCAGCTTCGATGACCCCGGCGGTTGCTCGAGCGCTGCTGCGAACGATCAGGCCGTCGTAACCGGGGATCCGCCCGGCCAGCCCTACCGGGTCCAATCCCTTGACGATGTCGAAATCGACATCCGGGTGAGCTTCGAGAAGCTCAACTGCATCGTCCGAAAGGTCGTCGGTGACAAGGATGCGGAAGGTCACGGTATCTCGCCTTTCCCGGTGGCTACTTCGCCGGCAACGATTCTTGCATGGCCCTCCGCGATCACCCGCTGGAATACGGCACCCGGCAGGGTCGCTTCTTCGGACTCGGTGAGGACGATGCCGAGCAATGGAGCAAGTGAATCGCCGGTGATGAGCATCTCCGCCTCGGCCACGATGCGGGGACGTTCGACGACTCCCGTGAAGCCGATGAAGAGATCGACGGCGGCCCGGGCCGCTAGGTCGCTGGCACCGTCGCCGATGAACACCGACCGGCCGGGGCGATCGCGAAGCAGATCACCCACAACGCGGGGTTTGCCGTCGGACCTCGTGAGCGGAGAGTCCGCGACGCCTTCGACGGGTACGGCATGAATATTGCCCGTTGGGACGCCGAGCCACTCGCCAAAGGGGCGTACGGCCTCGAGGAGTCCACCGGATACGATGAACACGTCCTTGCCGGAGATCATCAGCGCCCCGATGACCTCGCGAACATCCGGGACGACGTTGCGGCGATAGAGATTCCCGAGAGCGATGGCATCGCTCTCAGTGGGCGACAACATCGCGAGCCTGCGGCCGTACACCCGCTCGAGCGGGACGTCGCCGGCCATAGCAGCGGCGGTCAGTGTGGCAACTTCCTCGGAGCGACCCTTGATCCGCGCAAGTTCGTCGATGCCCTCGATCGTGCTCAGCGTGCTGTCGCAGTCGAAGAACACGAAGTCAAAACCGCGGGCGGTTTCTGGTGACGTTGCTTGGTTCGTCATCCGAACGCTGATCGGTGGGTTACTGGTGCCGCACCATACCCACGTCGCGCACCGACCCGGAGCTGGGAATCCGTGGATGCCGAATGGAGTAGATTGCCGGGATGGGAAACAGGCCTCGACGGCACCGCAGACATCGGCAAAGCTCGCCAAGCGACGAACCGCCGTTGATGGGCAACATCCGATCGGCGATGGCGGCCGACCATCCGATCGACCTCTTGATGTTGGCGAGTCAGATGCTCGAGATCGCAACCCCGCGACCGCTCGACGGCATGCCCGGCGTGGCTGCTCCCAGCCTGTCGCTCGACGATCTCCTCGAATCCCTCCTCGGCTTCGACAGTCCCGAGACGACCGTCCTCCTCCACGCCATGCTGCCCTTGTTCACGGATGTCGCGATGGCTGCGGAAGTACACAGCGAACTGGAGCGGCGGCGCTGGCCGATTCCCGATTGGGTTTCGGGGATCGGGCGGGTTGAGGTCGGTGAGGCGGCAGAGATGACTCACGTGCTCGGTGATGGCGAGAACGTTGTCGCTGAGGTGCGTTGGCCGTCGAATGAGACGATGACCATTCTCGTGTACGTCGATCACAACCTGGGAACCATCGCCAAGGATGCCTTCCCCGTTGTCGAGAGTCTCGCCCACCTTCGTCGCGAGTTCCTCGACACCGGAGATGCTGATTCCGCCGTCGCCCCGGTCGATCCGGCCGACGCAAGGGCTCGAATAGAGCAGGCCATCGAGAACGGCGAAAGAGTCTATCCGCCGCTCATCTCCGAAACCTGGCCGGGCTGTCGCAGCCTCATCGAGTTCGTCGCTCGCCAACTCCCGGAAGGCGGACGCGGGTTCGTGCGACCGGAGTGGACGGATGCCGATCGCGACTCCGTCATGCGAGCATTCCTCAACTCCCGTTTCGGCGCCCCGCTCGTCGACGACCCCGACACTTCCGACATCGTCGACAGCCTGTTGTGGTTCGCCTGCGACTACGGGCCGGGTGATCCCCTCAGGTGGAGTCCTCCATCGATCGAGATCCTGCTCACGGACTGGTTCCCTCGCAAGATCATGGGAGATCGCGCCTACATGGGGAAGATGCCCGACGTTGCACGAGCCTTCGTACGCTACGCGCACGACGAGCGCTCGATACCCGACCACTTGACGGTGGAGACGCTCGGCGCCGTGGACCATTGGGAGTCCGAGTATCGGAGAGCAAGTGCGCGTTCCGGTGCGCCAATCGGTCTGGCGCAGCTCGTGCAGGAGCAACTCGCGAGCGATCCATACGACGATGGGCCGATCGAGGAGTACATGCTGGCCGTACTTGCCGAACGGGTTGGCGGTCGGGACACACTCAACCACCTCAGCGACGAACCGATACCCGATGAGGAGTTCGACTGGTCCGGTATCCCGGATGACATCCACGCCCGCGTCGGAGAAGTGCTGGACATCGTTGATCGTTGCACCGATGAACTACTGGACACGGAGTACCGGACCATCGTGCGGCGCCTCCTGGCTCGTGCCGCGTTGGGGGATCCGGACGTATTCCGTAGAAGGGCCCGCACCGACTATGCCGCTGCTGCCCTGGTGTGGACCGTCGGGAAGGCAAACGATCTCTTCCGCGCCATGTACGTCAAGGACCTCATGGCATGGTTCGGAATCCATCAGGGCTCGATCTCGCAGCGTGCGCAGACGCTCAGGAAGGCGGCCGGGATCGACGTGTACACCACGAGAGTCGACGTCCTCGGGGATCCCGAATTGCTGCACTCGACGAAACGTCGATCGATCATCACCTGGCGCGATCGATACATCGATCGGCTGGAGCAGGAAGGCCGGTGAGTCCAGACAGCGAAGAGTGCCGCGACGGCCCATCGAGTCTTGATTCCTGAGCAATAGTCTTCGCCGACTACCGACCCGACTACCGACTACCGACTTCCGAGCGCCTGCGCTCCCACCACTTCCACGCCTCCGCCGCCGCGAGGATCGCCAGTGCGGCAGCGAGTGAGATCAGGAGGTCCTTCGGCCCGAGGGCCACGGTCTTGAAGATGTTCTGGAGAACCGGCACATAGATGAGGGCGAAGTGGGCGGCGATGCCGATGCCCACCGCGGCGAGCATCGCACGATTGGAGAACAGGCCGACGGCGAGCAGCGACTTCTTCTCGGCCCTCACTTCGAGGGCCAACGCCAACTGCCCAAAGATCAGGGTCGTGAAGAGCATCGTTCTCCACGCCGGATCGTCGGCATTCCAGGCCAGCCAGCCGACGAGCAGTGACAGGGCAGCCAGCAGTGATCCGAATGCTCCGATGTACTGGACGACGCCACCGCCGAAGATCGTCTCGCTCGCCGAGCGCGGCGAGCGACTCATCACGTCGTCCTCGGCCGGCTCAACCCCGAGGGCGAGGGCCGGGAGGCCGTCGGTGACGAGGTTCATCCACAGAATCTGGAGAGGGAGAAGCGGGATCGGCATCCCCAGGAACGGCCCGATGATCATGACGGCCAACTCGGAGGCGTTGCACGTGAGGAGGTACTTGATGAACTTGCGGATGTTGTCGTAGATGACGCGGCCCTCTTCGACCGCAGACACGATGGTGGCGAAGTTGTCATCGAGGAGCACCATGTCGGCGGCCTCCTTCGACACGTCGGTGCCGGTGATCCCCATCGCAACGCCGATGTCGGCGAGCTTGAGAGCGGGAGCATCGTTGACGCCGTCACCGGTCATCGCTGTCGGTTCGCCATCTTCCCGATAGGCGGAGATCAGCCGGAGTTTGTGCTCCGGCGAGACACGGGCGAACACGGACGTGTGCTGGACCGCCACGGCGAGTTCGGCATCGTCCATGCGGTCGAGGTCGGCCCCGATGAGGAAATCGTCACCTCCGCCGATGCCGACCTCGGTGGCGATGTGCCGCGCGGTGAGGGGATGGTCGCCGGTGATCATCACCGTGCTGATGCCGGCGGTTTTCGCTGTCGCCACAGCATCGGACACTTCGGCCCGGGGTGGATCCATCAGACCGAAGAGGCCGATGAAGACAAGGTCCCGCTCGGCCTGATCACCCACGGGCGCGGCGTCCCAGCCTCGTGCCGCGACGGCGAGAACGCGAGTCCCCGTCGCAGCGAGTGCCTCGGTGCGTTCGGTGATGCGACGCTCCCACTCCTCGGACATCGGTTCGATCTCTCCGGCGACGA
This sequence comes from Acidimicrobiia bacterium, assembly GCA_030599515.1. Taxonomy (GTDB): domain Bacteria; phylum Actinomycetota; class Acidimicrobiia; order Spongiisociales; family UBA5794; genus JAHEEL01. The sequence continues at coordinate 1,730 of JAUVNV010000125.1, read as the reverse complement.
GCACCGATGACGAGCGTTCGGTGACCCGTTCGACAGCGCCTTTCGTGAACGATGCAGCGACTGTTCCTGCCGGGAAGACGGTTGCGATGCCGTCGACCCATCCCGGGAGGTGCTCCGGAACCGAGTGGATCGTGGTCATCCGTTTGCGAGTCGAGTCGAACGGAACCTCGTCCACCCTTGGGAACAGCTTCTCGAGGTCCGGTTTCGGGATCTGTAGCTCTGCTGCGGCGAGGACGAGCGCGGTCTCAGTCGGATCACCGACCGATCGGTTGCCGTCGTCGCTCGCCGTGAGCGTGGCATCGTTGCACAGGGCCCCGGCAGCGAGGGAGGCCTCCAGGCCTTGGGCGATGTCGTCCGCCCCCGTTTCTTTGATCGTGAATGGTCCGCTGGCCTCTCCCGTGAGGGCCACCTCCTCGTTCGCCAGATCGAGCACCGTCACGGTCATCCGGTTCTCAGTCAGTGTCCCTGTCTTGTCGGTGCAGATCACAGAGACGGAGCCGAGCGTCTCCACGGCGGGGAGACGCCGGATGAGCGCCCTCCTCTTCAGCATGCGCTGTGCCCCGAGAGAGAGCGCGATTGTGACAACGGCGGGCATGGCCTCGGGAATCGCCGCGACGGCGAGACTCACCGACGTGAGCAGCATGACTTCGACGCTCTCGCCACGCAGGATCCCGATTACGAAGAGCAAGGCAACGATGGCCAGAGCAACGATGGCCAGCACCTTGGCGAGGTGATCGAGTCGACGCTGAAGAGGGGTGCGTTCCTCCACGACGGCTTGCAGCATCTCAGCGATTCGGCCGAGCTCGGTTTGCATGCCCGTGTCGGTCACTGCGACGACACCGCGGCCCCGGGTCACGGTGGTGCCGCGGTACACGAGGTTCCGACGGTCGGCGACGGCGAGTTCCTTGCGGTAGACCTTGTCGGCCGCCTTACCAACCGGCACTGACTCTCCGGTGAGGGGCGCCTCCTCGATCTCGAGGTTGACCGCCTCGATGAGTCGTCCGTCCGCCGGAACGATGTTCCCTGTCTCGAGCACCAGGATGTCGCCGGGGACGATGTCGGGAGCCGATGCCACGACCGTCTCTCCCGATCGCACAAGCGTGACCTCGGGAACCGCCATCCGCTTGAGCGCGGCCATTGCTTCTTCGGCCTTCTTCTCCTGGACGTAGCCCATCACGGCGTTGAGGACGATGATCGCCAGGATGACTACCGCCTCAACCCAATCTTTCAGGAACGCCGAGATGACGGCGGCGATGATCAGGATGGCTGTGAAGAGGTCCCGGAATTGGGAGAGGAAGATCTGGAGCGAGGATCGACCGCCGCGGTCCTCGAGTTCGTTCGGCCCGTACGTCGCGAGACGCTCCGCGGCCTCCGTGTCGGAGAGGCCCTCACGCGACGATCCGAGCCGCTCGAGGGCGGTCTCGGCGGAGATCTGGTACCAATCGCCGTCGGTCGTGGGGGTATCGGTGGTCACGCCCAGACGATAGGCGAGCGCTGATCGAAGGTGCTTCTGCGACCCCGTCTGAATGGCCGAAGGGGCCCGACGCGCCCGGAACTGTGGGCTGGCAAAGCACCTATGCGCACATACGAGCCCAGGGTTCGCAGAGCACCTACGGCATGGCGGAGCCGAGGTCGTCCCAGCGGTCGCCTTCTGCCAGGTCGATGATCGTCATTGCCATCGCCAGGGCACCGTCGCGAATCGACGCCTCACCGGTCGGGGTCAGCGTGTG
>JAUVNV010000105.1 GCA_030599515.1 Acidimicrobiia bacterium | reverse complement strand
GGCGATGTCGGGCAACTTCGACATCGGGCTCGCATCGGGAATGTCGATCGAGGCGGACATCCAGACCCGGTCGGGCCGGTTCAGGAACCTCACTTCCCCTTCGTCCGGGAACGGAGAGACGTCGATCAGTGCAACGATGCGACTCAAGACGATGTCCGGTGACGTAACACTGCGCTGACGTGGCGAAGCCTCTGGCGCGCGGAGGAATCCACTCACTCGTGATGAGATACCAGCAGAAGCGGCCGGCTGCTCCATCTCACACCGATCGGAACGGAGTCTTCCTCGATGGCCGGTCGACGTTGAATACCTCACAGTCGGGGGGGCGGCGACTTAAGCTCGTCTCCATCTGTGCCGATTCAGAGCGTATGCCGAGCAACGGAGGGTCTATGGGATCCCGAAGCGTTCAGGAATTGCCCGCTCCCATCTTGACGGACGAGGAGCTGATCGGGGAGTATGATCGGACGTTCGTGTCGGCAGGCGCTCAACGGCCGCACAACGGTTCTGCACCGCGGCTCGATGAGGTGACGATCCGGCGGAACTCGGCGGTCATGGGAGAGCTTCTGCGCCGGGGCTACAGGTCCGACGCTCCGGTGTGGTTGAAGCCCGGTGGATCTTGAGCCGCCGTTCGCGAATCATGGGTGGTGCAGGAGTTCGTCTCCGCGAATGACGCCGCATCACGACTCGGTTGGCCCCACTCTCTTCGTACCGCTGAGAAGGATCGCCGTCGCCGCTGCCACGAAGAGAGCGGTCAGGATCACGGTTGACACCTGGTAGCCGCCGGTGACGTCCCGCAGCACGCCGACGAGAACGGGGCCGGTGGCTGCGACGAGGACAACTCCCGTCCACTGGGTGCCCATGATCCTGCCGTAGGAGGGGCCTGAGAACCAACCACCCATGACCATGGCTCGAAGCGGTAGCAGCGCACCGAACGCCAGGCCGAACAAGAAGAAGTGGCCGATCATCTGCCACGACGCCGTGCCGTCCACCATCAGCGTGACGCTGAACGCCACGATCAGAGCGATAGAGGCCTGAATCCGGGTCGCTCCGAAGCGATCAGCCAGCATGGGCGCAATCCAGCGACCCGGCAGGCTCAGCGCCGAGGCGATCGCCGCCCACAGCGCAACCGTTGTCAGAGAGAACCCGACCTCCTCGAAGCGAGCCACACGATGGGCGATGATGCCCTGAGTGGCCAGGAGCATGAGCGTCAATGCCAGTGTGTAGAGCGCGAACCTGCGGTCCTTGAAGAGACCCCGCATCGAAACGTCCGAACCGGACTTGGTCTCAGTCTCGACGATGTCACCGCGGCGCCGTGGTAGGGCGAAGGCGGCGGTGGCTCCTCCGACGGTGAACAGCAGGAGCGCCAGAGTCATGACGGCTGATCGCCAGCCGAGGAGAGAAACCAGGCGTGCCGCCAGCGGGATGAAGACAATGCCGGCCAGGCCACCGATCAGAGTGATCGTCGCCAGAGTTCTGGCACGGTCGCGAGCCGACGACCACTGAACGATGGCGACGTAGGCCGGTTCGTAGTAGATCATGGCCTGGGCAGGCCCGATCAGCATCCACCAGGCGACGACAACCTGCCACGACTGATTCGACACCGAGAATGCGGCGAGGCCCAGCGAACCGAGCACCGCTCCCGCACCGACGATGACGCGCACGCCGTGCCTGTCGGCAAAACGCCCGACCGGGAGAGCGAGAAGACCTCCGACGAATACCGAACCGCCGTACGCCAGGGAGAGGGCCGTTTTGGAGAAGTCGGCGCCGGCCGCTTGATCGGTGGCGTAGACGGAGAACCCGTAGAGAATCACGCCGAACCCGACCATCACAGTCGTTGCCAACGGAACGACCCATCTTCTGCTGGGGTCCGTCGCGTCAGGCAGATCCACAGGGCCATGATAGGAAAGCCAGCCCGACAGACAATCGGAAGTCCCGCGTGAGCGGGTCGCAGCACTAGGGTTGCTCGGGCGTCTCGGAGGCATTGATATGGCGTTGATCGACTGTCCGGAGTGTGGCGACAGGATCTCTCCTGAAGTCTCTATCTGCCCGCAGTGCGGCCATCCCGTTCACGGAAACCCGGTGCCTGCTGCAGACCCGGTCGATTCACAGCGCGGCGGCGCAGAGACTCCGGCGGCTGCCGCGATAGCCTCGACCGAGCGTTCGCGGGGAGGATCGTGGTCGCGCCTCCCGACATGGCTGTTGTTCGTTCTCGTCTTCATTGGTGGTTCCGTCGTTCTGGTTGCCGCCGTCTCTGCCACTGCGGTCTTGGTCGGGTCGATCGTCGACGGGTTGGAAGATCTGAACGCCGCCGGCGATTCTGCTGCCGTGACCACCACGGTCACGACTGTTCCTGCCGGTGGTGAAGGCGGGTTGTCGATTGGCCAGTGCATCGACGACGAGGAGCTCGACAAGTACCTGTCCGGTGATGATTTCTCTCTCGTGTCGTGCGACGATCCCCACGACACCGAGGTCTACTACCGCCACGAATTCGCAGCAGGACCGTATCCGGGTGATGAGACGGTCATCGATGATCTCAAGTCCGTGTGCCGGGGTGCGTTCGAGGGGTACGTGGGCGTTGACTACGAGAGTTCGGCTCTCGACTTCTGGGCGTTGTGGCCAACGCAGGGGGCATGGGAGTCCGGTAACCATTTGGGCGAGTGCGCGCTGTTCGACCCCGATTCGAACAAGCTGATAGGGTCCGCGTACCGGAGCGGCTGGTAGAACCCGGTCGCGAACCGCCGTGCCGCTCGGCAGGGCTAACCCGCACACCGACCCGGTCGCAGGACGCCCTCGAATGGGCATCAAGGCTGGGCAATCCCGCACAGCGATGGGCGCTGCACACCGTCTCTCGCGTGATCGCGTCGGATTGGACAAGCCGAGTGGAGCATCCCGGCCCCGGGTCCTAGGATTGAGGTCCATGGCGTTCGACCTCGAAACCCACTTCGGCCACGCCGCAGCCTGGCCGCACGGCGAGGACCACGAGCATCCCTTGATCATCGCGATCGCCGGCGGCTCAGGTTCCGGGAAGACGACGATCGCCCAGAGCGTCGTTGACATCGTGGGCCCGGAGGTTGTTGCCCGACTCCCGCACGACGCCTACTACCGGCGGCAGGCGCATCTCTCCTACGAGGAGCGCACGAAGATCAACTATGACCATCCGGACTCCCTGGAGAACGAGCTATTGGTCGAACACATTCGCGCGCTCCGCTCGGGTCGGGCCATCGAGCGTCCCGTGTACGACTTCTCCGCCCACACGCGAGCACCGGAGACGGTGCACGTCGAGCCTCAGCCGGTGGTGCTCGTGGAGGGGATCCTCGTATTGGCCGAGCCGGAGATTCGAGAGCAGATGGATCTTCGCATCTACGTCGATACAGATGCCGATCTCCGGTTGATGCGTCGGCTTCAGCGCGACATCGTCGAGCGGGGGAGAACCGTCGACGCGGTGCTCGAGCAGTACGAAGCGACCGTGCGGCCGATGCATCTCCAGTTCGTCGAACCGTCGAAGCGCTACGCCGACATCATCGTCCCGGAGGGGTACAACCCGGGTGTGGTCGGCACCGTCACGGCGATGATTCGCCACTTCCTGACAGAGCGGAGCTCGACCGTCTGAGCGCTTCCTCGACGAGGGGAATGGCAGCATCCGCATACATCGCGTGCCCCTCGGCGGATGCGTGGAAGAGATCTCCAGACCAGATGGCTGGGTCGGTTTCGAATGGCTCGAACTCGGGGCCCCATGCTCTGGATTTCGGAACGTCATGTCGATGGGCGACCCGGCCGATGGCGTGGTCGACGGCGCGAGCGCGAACCCGGGCGATGCCCTTGGCCATCGCGGGGAGACGAGGGATCGTGCCGAGGTCGCCGACCCCGCACACCGCGACGGCGGGGAACGCGGTGACGAGGGATCGGAGCATCTCGTCGTAGGTGGCCTCGAATCGGTTGATCGGCGTTGCTCGAAGAGCGTCGTTGCCCCCGACGCACACGATGGCGATGTCACCGCCTGTCACGATCGCCCGGTGTCTCTGTTCGTTGTGCACGTCTGCGACCTTCGATCCTCCGACGGCGACGGAGATGAGCTCAACCCGGTAGCGGTTCGAGAAGAAGAGGGCCGTTCGTCGCGCCCAACAGGCGTCGAGGGGTTCCACCCCGGGCGCAGTCACCGTGCTGTCACCGAGGACGACCATGCGGAGCAGGGGCTGGGAGGCGTCTCCGAAGACGCCGGAGGGATCCTGGTCGGTGAAGCTCTCGAGGTCGGGGCGTTGGATGGTTTGGACCATTTGCGCGGTGAGCATCCCTCCGACGGCCAGCGGCCGCTTCGCCATTCTCCAGAGGGTGTGTGCCATGGGCACAGAGTACCGCCGACCGTCCTGCTTTCGATCGGTGGGCAGTCGATATCCCGTACGGCGATGTGTGGAGACCGCGAAACCAGTCGTGACGGCTATCAGGATCCCAGGAAGGTCAGGTGCGAACCCTGACGGCGGTGCGATTGCCACCAGGACGCAGAAGAATCTACGCAACGAGTCCAATCACACCGTATGTCAGGAATCCAGCCGCAACGACACCGACCAGGACACCAACTGCCCAGAGCCAGCGTTGGTGCACGATCGGTGCCAATCCCGTCACCGCAATCGCAACAGCGGCGATCGTGGCTGCGAGTGAGAACAGCAGGTGGTGAGCCGCCGAGGTCAGTGCGGAAGCACCTTCGGCATCGGCTTCATCCGCAAACTGTGTCGTTTCAGTCTCGATCGATGTGATCCTTTCGAGTTCCTCCTCGCTCACTTCCTGGCTAAGAGCCGTTTGGAGGTCGTGCTTGGTACGCAGGAGTTCGACTGTCAGCTGGTCGTCCTCCGCGATCGCTACGTCGACTATCTCCTCGGTTCGTTGGAGAAGCGTGTCATGAGCCGCCAAGCCGGCAAGGAGTGCTGAGATGGCCGTGAGGATGGAGAGCACGAGGATCGTCAGGGCGACCCCCCGATACCAGGTGGGAACGGGTTCGGTGGCTTCCTCCAGATCTAGATCTGCAGCGATTTCTGCCGATTCCCCGTACCCGGTCATGGTGAGAGGGTACTACGGCGGAGTCCCAGAGCCGCCTCGTGCGGCGCCGCGGAGCGTGACGATCTGCGCCGTGAGTACTCCACCGACCGATCTGCATTCGAAGAGAGGCGCACCCGCTGACTTGGCAACGGCGAGAGTTGTGGTCTCGCTGGAGTTGCGGCCTACGGGTGCGCCGGGCACGGACGCTACACCCCGAAACCGTGCCCGCGCAAGCGGATCTCCAAGCCGAGGGCGCATGATCCGCGTACTCTTGCCTTTCGAGGTTCTCCTCGCTGACTATGGGCCGGAGTGATCCAGGCAGCTCTCGATGAACGCGACACGGTCGGCAACTGTCGACTTTGGTAACTCAACCAGGTCGTAGCCGAGCGTTTCATAGGCTTCGACGAGATCGTCATGGAATGCCTCGACCATGGCGAAGGTCATCCGCCTCAATTCATCCACCGTGTAGATTGCCTCCCACGGCGGCGCGATGAACACCGGATCGGCATACCTTCGAGCCTGCGCCGCCACGAGTGCCGCTGCTGAGTCGACCTCGAACCCCTGTGCATAGGCAATGCAGTCGGGCAACCCTCGATCGTAGATGACGGTGCCAGAGGCAGGCGCACTGTCGTACTTGTCGATCGACCTCTGGATGAGTCGCTCAACGAACAACTCCGGTACGTTGTCGAGTGATCGCTCTCCGGTCGCCACAGCGTGTTCGGCGATCAGTTCCCGTGCGGGCTCACCAAAGGTCTCGCCCACATGCGCCAAAGCGGTGACGAGCGCCGTCTTCCCTGTTCCGGGAGCGCCGGTGACTATGAACCGCTGCACCGGGGGCAGCCTACAGCCCGCACAGATCCTCACCCGTGTCGGCACTCATACGGCGGTTGGCTGATTCGTCGAAGCACCCGCAGCCTGCCCGCCTGGGAGGACTGCAGCCCCTTCCCCTTGGAGTGCCGATTCGATCCCGCTTCTCGCCGGTCCGGGCCTATGGTTGAGGCGTGTCCACTCCTGATGTTTCTCGTCGCGCCTTTCTCATGTTGTCTGGGAGTGCTGTCGGCGGGCTTGTCGTGGCTGCCTGCGTTCCAGGGACGGGAGTTGTTGAGTCTTCTTCGTCGTTGGCGACGAGTTCCACGGTTCCTGTGGCGGACGGTCCGGTCGACGTTGAGATCGCGATGCGGGCGATTTCGGATCGGGTTGAGATCCGGCCGGGGATCGAGACGGACGTGTGGCGTCTGGTTGCCGAGGTCACTGCTGGAGATGCTGCCGCGGTTCAACCGGTTGATGGTTCGTATCTCGGGCCGACGCTGCGTCTGAGGCAGGGTCAGCGCGTGCGAATCGTCTTTGACAACGAGATCCCCGACGAGACGATCGTGCATTGGCACGGTCTGGACGTGCCGGAAGACATGGACGGGCATCCGCGTTTCGCCGTGCCCGAGGGAGGGCGCTACGAGTACGAGTTCACCGTCGTGAACCGCGCAGGCACGTACTGGTATCACCCGCATCCTCACGGCCGGACGGGACCCCAGGTCTACGCAGGGATGGCCGGACTCCTCCTGGTAGGAGACGAGGAGGAGGATGCGTTGTCGCTTCCGGGCGGGGAGTTCGAGATCCCGATGGTCCTCCAGGATCGGACCTTCGACGGCGACCGCCTCGTCTACCTGCCGAATGGGATGATGGATCAGATGATGGGATTCCTCGGTGACGAGATCCTCGTCAACGGCCGTCCCGATGCTGCGTTCCCGGTTGCCTCCCGGTCGTACCGGCTGCGCATTCTCAACGGGTCGAACGCCCGCATCTACAAGCTTGGTTGGGATGACGGGACGCCGCTGGTCGTTCTGGCTACGGACGGGGGGTTGCTCGAGTCTCCGGCAACGCGTCCGTATGTGACCCTCGGGCCGGCCGAACGCGTGGATCTCTGGGTCGACTTCGAAGCTGAATCGATCGGGACCACACGGAGGCTGGTCAGCCTCCCGTTCGAAGCCCCGCAGATGATGGGCGGCATGATGGGCCCCGATTCGTTGATCCCCAATGGGGCCGCCTTCGACGTTGCCTCGTTCGCGGTGGATCGAGACGCCGCATCGACGGATCCGCTGCCCGGCCGCCTCTCCAATCCCGGGTTCTCCTCCGTGGAGGCGGCCGTCAACCCGGACGCGGCACGGACGATCGTGCTTGCAATGGCGAGGGGATCGTGGACGCTGAACGGCAGGACGTTCCAGATGACAGAGGTCTCACCCGAAGAGACGGTGCGGTTCGGCACCACCGAGGTGTGGGAGTTCTTCAACGCCGGCGGCGGCATGGGTGGCATGGGGGGAGGTATGGGCGGTGGGGGCATGCAAGAGGGACTCGCTCATCCGATGCACATGCACGGCCAACAGTTCCAGGTGCTGGAGCGCTCGATCGACGACGCCGGTCGCGCCGCCTGGGAGACCGTCCGGGAGGGGTACGTTGACGAAGGTTGGAAGGACACCGTACTTGTGATGCCCGGCGAGCGGGTACGGATACTCCGCCGGTTCACCGGCTTCCCTGGACTCTTCCTCTATCACTGCCACATTCTCGAACACGAAGACATGGGGATGATGCGCAACTTCCGCATCGCAACGGCATAGCCCTTCGACGACTTGCCCCGCACGGGTCGAGTCCTTATCGGTAGGGTTGCGGCTGTTGGGTTCGCCGGACGGGGATGTGAACTGGCTGGATGAACGGTGGGGCGGAATCCGACCGGGAGGTCACGTCGTTGTCAACTCGCCAACAGCACTGGGAAGCCGTCCATCGAGATCGCGTGCCTGAACTGCTGACGTGGTATCAGGCGCACCCGGAGATCTCGTTGTCGTTCATCGCAGCCACCGGACTTGGTTCCGATGCGGCAATCGTGGATGTGGGGGGCGGTTCCTCTCGACTGGTGGACCACCTCCTCGACGGGGGCTACGCGAATCTCACGGTCCTCGACCTGTCCTCCATCGCGACCGGATATGCACGCCAGCGACTCGGCGACAGAGCGGACGACGTGACATGGGTCGAGGAGGACGTGCTTCACCATCGTTTCGACACCACGTTCGACGTGTGGCACGACCGCGCCGTATTCCACTTCCTGACCGATCCCGATGACCAGCAGCGGTACGTTGCCCGTCTCTGCGATGCCGTTCCGATCGGAGGCCACGTCATCATCGCGACTTTCGGACTCGACGGACCAGAAACGTGCAGCGGACTGCCTGTGCAGCGATACGGACCAGATGCGCTCAGCCAGACACTCGGTGCCGACTTCGGTCTAGCGGGTTTTCAGGACGAGACGCACCACACCCCGACTGGTGCAACTCAACAGTTCCTCTACGGACACTTTCGACGCGTCAGCCGCGACGCACATTGACCGCGTCCGGCGTCATCCTGTGGTGCAGGAGACTCGCAGAGGTGGTGCGTTGAGC
>JAUVNV010000121.1 GCA_030599515.1 Acidimicrobiia bacterium | reverse complement strand
TAGTCGGTAGTCGGTAGTCGGTAGTCGGTAGTCGGTGATTGTGTCTTTCTACTTTCTACTCTCTACTTTCTACTCTCTACTCGTCCCCCGTCGACCGAAGGAACCTCTCCACTTCTGCCCCGATCTCATCCGGCGACGGGAGGTCGTCGAACGAGATGATCGGTGTCGGTTCGTCCTGCTCATCCTGCTTGTCCTGCATCTGCTCGAGTCGTTCCACATACTCCCGGGCATCGGCGCGATCCGAGAGATCCCGGTCGATCTCCTTGAGTTGCGCCGAAGCCTTCTCTGCCAGATCTCCAATCGGGAAGGCAACACCGACCTGGTCGCCGACGCGTTCCGTCAGACTCAGGACGCCGGGATGGAACGGACTCTGGAGATAGTGCGGTGTCTGGACCCAGTACCCGATGGCCGGGATCCCGGAGTCTGCGATCCCCTGTCGGAGCACGCTGACCGCGGCCCCTGGAACAACGAGATCGTTGGGCAGCGTCTTGTCGGCGTCGAGGAGCAATCCGTGATCCGACGTCGTACATACGACCCTGACGGGGCGGGTGTGTGGCACCGGAGCCGGCACGGCGCCGAGGGTCACGAACCGACTCACGCCATAGCGCTCGGCGAGTTTGACGAATTCCCGCGTGAGGGCCTGCCATCGAAAGTCGGGTTCGTTCCCCGTCGCGATGAGCAGGTCGCGTCCATCGATACTGCGGTGAACGATCTCGAGTCGCGGCCACGAGACGTCGGTCAGCTCCCCGGAGGAGAAGCTCAGGATGGGCCGCGACGACCGGTAGTCGAAGAGTTCATCGGGATCGAACGCAGCGATCACCTCGCCACCTTCGGCGATGAGCTCAATGGCATCGGTCCCTACCGAAGCAGCATCGACCCACCCGGACATGGCGAGAAGCATGATCGGGTGATCGAGTTCAGGATCGTTGGCAAAAGAAAGCAGGTTCATCAACGCCGACGATACTCAGACCGGTGCGTTCACGCCGTGGGAAATCCGGCGTCGATGGCCCGCCGGTCCATCTTCTCCGTGACCCGCTCACGAAGCTCGGTGAAGAACTCGGGTGTGTTGAATACCTCGTCACCTGAGCTCCCCATCGGTTCGTGCGCCTCAGCGGGGAGGCGGTAGTCGTCGACACGGAACCCCCGGCGTCGCTCGTTGGCGTAGCCGCGCAGCTGCGTCCGCATCGCGACGCGGGTGAGGTCGTTGCCTGTGATGTCGAGTCCTGTGGCAGTCCGCAATGCCTCGGCCTCCATTTCGGGGCTCGCGTTCACGAACTTGCAGAGACCGGTGATGTCATCAATGAGGTACAGCGGACCGGTTTCGGTGATGGCGTCCACCCAGTAGTCGAGGTCCGTCTGCCGCTCGGTGACGTAGAGCATGAACGTGCGCATCGCCATGTGACCGCCGGCGAGCGCCCACGGGAACCCGGGATTGATGTGGGGCTGGTACGCCGGGTACTCGACACCTTTCGAGTGCATGGCGTACCCGGTCTCCCCGGTCCGGTCGGCGATCCGCTTGACACCCATTCCGAGTTCGGGGAGGCGTCCCTCGGCCGCCGCCCGGATCGCGTCCGCGACTCCGTCGAAGTCACCGAAACTGAGTCGGTTGACAAGTGTCCCACTGTTGCGCCGGTTGTAGTCCATGATGTAGCCGAGGGTCACGCCGAGAGAGACCGAGTCCATTCCCATCTCGTCGGCGAGGTCGATGAGGGTCAGAGCCTCATCGGGGTCGTAGATCCCGAGGTTCGACGACAGAAGGGTGATCGGTTCGTAGTCGACCTTCGCCCGGAACGGACCGATCTCTCCATCCGGTGCCTTGTCGTACACGTTCTTGTGACAACGGATACCGCACAGATAGCAGCCTTCTGCCTTGACTTCGTACGGCCCCTCCTCGACGCTCGCTCGATAGAGGGCGATCGCGGCACCCGTGCCGGTCGGCGCGAAGTTGAACTCCGGGAGCGCCCGCTCCTCATCCATCCATTTCATCGTGCGCCACGTACCGCCGCGATCGTCTTCAAGATCCCGATAGCGAAGGCTGCCCGGACCCAGATTGATCTCACGGTTGATATCCCGGAGGCCCCGCACTCGACCCGGGTCGGGCCCGTCCGCGGCGATCGCCCACAGGTTCTTCGAGGCCATCACCCCGCCGTAGCCGCCCCGACCACAGAAACGCGGCTTCGCATCCCCACTCTCGAGCTGATTGTCCGTCGAGAGCGCGATCGACGCATACCGCACCGACTCGTAATGCTCCCCCGCCGGGCCGATCACCGCGAAATGAGCCTCCGGAAAGCGCCCGTGCAGACCCTGGATGCGCTCATTGACGGTAGCGCCGGAGAGGTCCGATGCGTCGAGGAACTCGAAGACCGCCGGTTCGCCGTCTTCACCCGGTGTGAGGTGCAGCAACGTCGGCTGCTCCGCCCGTCCGGTGAAGATCACCTCATCGATGCCGAGTCCTCGCAGTTTGGTTCCGAAGTGGCCACTCCCGGCACTCCACATGAGGCCGGGGGCTCCGCTGTCGGAGACCTTCAATGGCGAGTATCCGTGGAAGAACGTCCGGAGACCCGTCATGACGCGGGTACCGCTCAGCAGACCGAGGTTCATGATGAGTGGCGAGGCGGGGTCGTACGGGTCGTCGACGTCGACGGCGGCGAGCAGCTTGGTCGCCCTGGCGATACCACCGAGAGCATCCTCGAGGTCTTCGCATCGCACCGGCTCGAACCGGACCTCCTGGTTCGTCAGATCGACGTGATATCGATTCACCACAATGGCTGTGGGCGGGAGCAGCGTGGGCGCCTGCACGACGGATCGTCCTTTCACTCGATAGGGGGATCGTAGCGAACGGATGATCGCCGACCTTCGGACCCGGATCGATCTACAAGTAGAGCCCCGGTTGCTCCTCGTCGCTCGGTGCTTCGAGGGCCCGGCGACGACTCATCTGCTCGAGTTGGGCCTGGGCCGACATCTGCTGTGACCACAGGGACGCCTGGATCCCGTGGAAGAGCCCTTCGAGCCATCCGACGAGCTGCGCCTGGGCGACACGGATCTCCGACTCGGTGGGAGTCTCACGCTCGAGCGGCACGAAGATCGAATCGAGTTCCTCTTTGAGGTCGTCCGAGAGCACGTCCCGCAGCTCATCGATGGAGCGGTGATAGACGGCGAGGAGTCTCTGCCGCCCGAGGTCGTCCATGCCGGACGCCCGAACTTCTTCGAGCATCGCCCGGGTCATCGACGCTATTCGGATGAGCTTCGACGGTTCGGTGACGAATGTGCCTTCGTCCTCGGGTCTGTCGTCGGCGGGAGCGTCGACCACCTCCGGCCGGATCGGCTCCTCGTCGTTGTGCGGTTCGGTCGGTTCGTTCGTGTCGTTCATGTCGCCATGGTACGACGACATGGGTCACGATGGAACGAGTACGCTCGCCGGTCATGACGGACGCAGCAGCGCAGGGCGACGGGCCGAAGCAGTCGCGCAGATGGTGGAAGATCGTGCTCGGAGCCATCGTGGTCCTGCTCGTGATCGTGGTGCTCGGCGTGACGCTGTTCATGCGTGTGTCGGTGCGGCGTGCCTTTCCGGACGTCGAAGGGGAAGTCGCGATCGCGGGCCTCCAGGCGAGCGTCGAGATCGTCCGCGATGACATGGGTATCCCCCACATCTACGCAGACAACCCTCACGACCTCTTCCTGGCGCAAGGGTTCGTTCACGCCCAGGAGCGTTTCTGGCAGATGGACGTATGGCGTCACATCGGCGCGGGACGCCTCTCGGAAATGTTCGGCGATTCCCAGGTCGAGACCGACACGTTCCTGCGGACCCTCGGCTGGCACGACGTCGCCACCCTTCAGTTCGCTGCCTCGACACCCGCGGATCGCGAGATCATGGAGGCCTACTCGGAGGGCGTGAACGCCTACCTCACCACTCAATCGCCCAGCGATCTGAGTTTCGAGTACACCGTCCTCGAACTCCTGAACCATGGCTACGCCCCGGAGCCGTGGAGTCCCGTCGACACGCTGACCTGGGGCATTGCGATGGCATGGGACCTTCGTGGCAACATGGATGCCGAGATCGAGCGAGCCATGCTGCTCGGAACACTCAGTGATGAGCAGGTCGCCCAACTGTTCCCACCGTACCCGGGTGGCGTCAATCCCTTCATCGTGCCGATCGGCACCAATGATTCTGCGCCAATGGCGTCCTTGCGAGTGACCCCCGGGATCCGTACTGCCCTCGCCTCCATCCAGGCGAAGCTCGATCTTGTCACGGCGCTCGGCGCTGGTGATCCCGAGGTCGGCATCGGCTCCAACTCATGGGTCGTGTCCGGGGAACACACCGACACGGGTGCACCGATCCTCGCCAACGACCCACACCTCGCGATCCAGATGCCCTCGATCTGGTACCAGAACGGTCTTCATTGCACCGAAGTGTCGGACGCGTGCGCGTTCGACGTCGCGGGATTCTCATTCGCGGGTGTGCCCGGCGTCGTGATCGGTCACAACGCCAACATCGCGTGGGGGTTTACCAACCTGGGACCCGATGTGCAGGATCTCTTCATCGAGAAGATCAACCCCGACGACCCGAACCAATACGAGGTGAACGGCGCCTGGGTCGACATGGAGATCAGAGAAGAGACGATCAAGGTTGCAGGGGGTGACCCGGTCACGATCGACGTCAAGGCCACCAGACACGGCCCCGTCATCTCAGACGCCTACGGTGACCTGGAGGAGTTCGCGAACTCAGGCGTCGAAACTCCGGAGCCGTACGCGATCGCGCTCCGTTGGACCGCACTCGATACGAATCCGGGGATCGTCGAGACATTCATCGGACTCGACACGGCTGCGACCTTCGACGAATTCCGCACGGCGCTGCGTTCGTTCGCCGTACCGGCGCAGAACGTCGTGTACGCCGACATCGAGGGCAACATCGGGTACCAGTCGCCCGGCAGCATCCCGATCCGGGCGAACGGCGATGGAACCCTCCCCGTGCCGGGATGGACGGACGAGTACGAGTGGATCGGTCACATCCCGTTCGACGAGCTCCCCCGGTCCTTCAATCCGGAGAGCGGCTACATCGTGACGGCGAACAACGCGGTCGTCGACGATGCCTACCCGTACATGCTCACGTACGACTGGAACTTCGGCTACCGCGCACGACGGATCGTCGATCTCGTTGGCTCGAACGCCGGCATCGGTCTCGATGAGCACGCTTCGATCCAGTTCGATTCCTTGAGCCTCAACGCCGAGCAGGTGATCCCCTATCTCGCGAGCGTCACGTCCCCGATCAACGACGTTCTGGCATCGTGGGATCTCGGCAACCAGATCGATTCGGCGGGTGCGGCCGCTTTCAACGCCGTCTGGGCACGGATCATGGAATTCACCTTCCACGACGACCTCCCGGAGGACTATTGGCCGAACGGTGCCGGACGCTGGTTCTACGTCGTCGGCCGGATGCTCGAGAACCCCGCCGATCCGTTCTGGGACGACCGGGCGACGAGCGAGACCGAGGACCGCAACGAGATCCTCCAGCGCTCGGTCGACGCCGCCTATGACGATCTGAAGGGATGGTTCGGTGACGATCCTGCAGGCTGGAACTGGGGCGAGATGCACGGTTCCGTGTTCCGCAATCAGACGCTCGGCGAATCAGGGATCGGCGCGATCGACGACCGCTTCAACAGGGGCCCCTACGCGACTTCCGGTGGCTCCGACCTCGTCAACGCGACCGGATGGACCGCATTCGAAGGCTTCGAGACCGACTGGCTCCCGTCGATGAGGATGCTCGTCGACCTCGGCGATCTGTCGCGTTCGCTCACCACGCATACGACGGGCCAGTCGGGGCACACGGACCATCCTCACTACGACGACATGATTCCCCTCTGGCTCACAGGCGAGTACTCCCCCATGAACTGGACCCGAACGCAGGTCGACGCAGCAGCGGAGTCGATCCAAACGCTCGTTCCAGCGAAGTAGCAAGTAGCAAGATCCAACTCCGTGCCAGCGACGGATGGTCACGTCACTGAGCTGTTTCGAAGACCGTGAAGCATCCGCTGAATCTCGCTCAGCTCTCGCAGGTATCTGATCGCTACTTCCGCGGGTACCAACGAGAGCTCTCGAGCAAGCAGGACCTTGGTCAGGTCTGACTCGCACACCCCGCAAGGCACTCGGGTCCCGTCCTATGTCTTGCTACATCTGTCTTGCTACCCGCTTCAAACAAACGCGTAGACGACGAACGCGAAGAACGCAGCCAGCAGGACTCCGCCTTCGGCTCTGTTGATTCTCCTTCCGCTGAGAGCGAAGACTCCAGCGATGAAGACTGCCCCAACCATGATCGCGAGCAGCGGGATGGTGATCTTGTCGAGTTGGCCCGGTCCGAGAATCGCTGCCAAACCGACGACTCCCAGCGAGTTGAAGATGTTCGATCCGAGAACGTTGCCGAGGACCAACTCCGGCTCCCGATTGCGAGCGGCAGCGACACCCGCGGCGAGTTCGGGGAGGCTCGTTCCCACGCCCGTGATTAGGCCGAGGAACAGCGTCGACAGCCCGAAGTGCGCTCCCAATCCGATGACGCCGTCGAGCAGGAAATCTGCGGCGATTACCGTCACGATCAGCGCCCCCACGCCGATGAGGATCTCCTTTCCCACCTCCTTGCGCCACGCAGCGAGGTTCGCCGGCTCCTTCGTACGGGCGGCCTCGGCTTCGTCAGCGACTTGATCGAGAAGGGCATCCGGGTCGGTACTCGACCACCGGACCATGAGCCAGATCGCGACTCCGAGCAGCGCCAGCAGTAGAAAACCCTCCCATGCATCGAGCCACCCGTTGGCGAGGAGTGCCGCCAGCACCGCAACAGACGCGAACATGAGGGCGCCCTCACGCTTGATGACCCTTCTTCTGGCAGCGATCGGTGTGATCAGCGCTGCTGAGCCGAGCACGAGAGTTACGTTCGAGAAGTTCGAACTCACCACGTTGCTCACAGCCAGGTCGAGTTCGCCTTCCAACGCGGCGAGCGCCGATACGACGAACTCCGGCACCGACGTCCCGAAGCCCACGACGACCGCCCCGATGAAGATGACGGAGACACCGAACGCGCGTGAAATCCTCACTGCCGACTTCGCGAGCCGGTCGGCCGCGTAGATGAGGGCGATCAGCCCACCGATGATCCTGAGGACGTCGAGAAGCACCGAGACCTTTCGAGACGCGTGGGATGGTACCCGGACCTCTGAGGGGACAGTTGGTCATGCACCGCTACCCTCCGGACCCGCATGGACCGAGACACCGAACGCCTCCACACGACGTGGATCCACTCAGATCAACTGATCCCAAGGCGATTCATTCGCCCTGCGCTCGAGTTCACCCAAACGGAGGCTGCCGGTGCGATCGTCCTCCTCGCCGCCACGATCGTTGCCATCGTCTGGGCGAACTCGGCATGGGGTGAGTCCTACTTCGAATTCTGGGACGTCCACATCACGTTCGACGTTGCGGGATTCCACTTCGACGAGTCGCTGAAGCATTTCGTCAACGACGGCCTGATGGCCATCTTCTTCTTCGTCGTGGGCCTCGAGATCAAACGGGAACTCGTGGTCGGAGAGTTGAACTCAGTGAAGAAGGCGTCTCTCCCCGTCGT